>CAZCYG010000011.1:0-11819 GCA_964502795.1 uncultured Candidatus Saccharibacteria bacterium
AAGACCATTGCTGTCATGATTCATGCATGATTTTGCCATTTCTACCATCTGATCTTGGGTAATACCTGTCCTTAAATTCTCTGGAATATTCTTATAGACATTGTCAACACAATCATTTGTGTAATTCTGAGTTGTAACATTCTTACACGCAACATCATCAGGGATTGCTTTTGCCGAATTCCCCGTCAGCAAGCTAGTTAGCAGGCATGAAATCACCGCTACACCTAGCATCATACCTATGATTACTATTTTTTTCGGTATCGCGATCATTGAGGAAGTTCCTTCACGCTGCCAGGAAGAGTAATTTCAGCTTTAGTCGGATAGCTCAACGATATTTTCTTCCAGATAGACGTCTCATCTGATGCTCTGCTTTCCTTCGTCATTCTACCAAGATAACTAATGCTCCTAATCCTATCTGTCGAGTTATCAACCGAGACCTTTAACTCTTCATAGGGCATCCTGTAGGCGAACAAAGAGAAAGTACGTTTTATTCCAATAGCTTCGGAAGCCTTTTTATTTAATTCATTTAAACGACCAGGATCGATACCGATGGTATACTCAGTCGTCTCCTTGCCGTCTTGATCTACCTGATGTGAATCACGTATATCATAAGTATTGTTCTGCTTTATGTACCCCAATAAAGATGCTCTGCTATTTTCATTAAAATTACCTGTTAGGACTATGCCTAGTACTGAGTTTATTGTCATTTCCGTTTCATTATCTGTCGTATATTGATCCAACCCGTCATCGTTAGACGATACTGGCACTCGATACCATTTTTCTTTAATCAAATCATCTCTGAAAGCGTCCAAAGAAGCATCTTTTATACGAATCGAATACCCACTACGGTCAGCTACTGCTTGAGTTGTATATTTCTTTTGCACTTGACCCGCTTGGGTCTTCGTGTATTTACGCAGGATATCACTTTGTGGCGCTGCGGGATCTGAGAGATTCTCACTGGTTGTAATAGATACTACGGTTAACTCATCACCGGCTGTACGCTTAATATTGTACTCCTTATTAAGGTAGCTCACCTTCATGCTACTTTCGAGCGCCCTGTAAAAACGCTCTTGAGGATCGCTGTGTTGGATAAGCCAATACGCCACCACGCCAATTACCGCTAATAATAAAAATAGAATGGCAACCGCGGTGATACCAGTTTTTTTCCTTTTTCTTCGTTTCTGATTAGCAATAGGATCGACGACTGGTTCCATATGCAAATATTCTGGTATATTTGCGCCGGTCGATGAGATATAGCCATCATTAGTAGGCGGCCGGCTTTGCCAATTGTTGTTATCCTGTTGGTTTGGCTGCATAATTACCCCATATTATACCACTAGAGCTTACCTTGTATTATTTCTCGTGCAATATGTCGTCTTTTCGTTGACACCATAACCGGTTTGAAAGATACTGGTGAAGTAATGATGCAGCGCTGGTCGTTCCGTTTGACCCAGACTCTGCGTACCTTTTTGCGGCGTGGGGCATTGCTGGTATTGGCAAGTATCACCGCACTAACACTAACCATCAGCCCTGTGATGAACCGTCCGGCAAATGCCGCAGACCTCGGTAGCCTGTCGTCACTTACATCATTCACAAACGGTCTGTCCAGTTGTGCTATCGAGACAGTCGGGTGGGTGATCTGTCCGACAATGCGGTCAATCGCCAAACTGGCTGATTACGGATTTACCTATATCAACCAAAGTTTCATGAAGATTGATTACAATATACAGGCCAACGACAGTGGTACGTTCAAGGCGTGGGATATTATGAAAAACATCGCCAATGCCCTGTTCGTCGTTGCATTTATGGTGTTGATCTACTCGCAGCTAACCGGCCGGGGCAATGGTGGCTACAATATCAAACGCCTGCTACCACGACTGATTATCGCCGCCATTGCTGTCAATATCTCGTATTATTTATGTGTCGTTTTGATTGATATAACAAATATCCTCGGGGATTCGATTCTCAACATTCTCAATGGTGTTGCCGACCGCGTTGGCACACAGATTATGCCGATCGATGCCAGTCCTAATCCCTATGTCAATGGCACACTCACGCAAATTACTTCTTGGGTACTGGGCAAAACGGCTTATGCTTGGATATTCCTCGCACCTCTTGCTGCGGTGACCATATCCATTGCTACTATATCCGCCGCTACACTAATCCTCCTCATCATGCGCAAAACAATTGTCGCAGTGTTGATCCTTGCGGCACCCGTACTGTTCGTTGCATACCTGTTGCCAAATCTGGAACGGTTCTTTTATCAGGGTTCACGGCTGTTTATCCAACTGCTCATCCTATATCCGATCATGGCGCTCCTACTTGGTGCAGGACAGATTGTCAGTGCAACAATCGTGAGCATCGGTGCAAACGATGCAAATTACCGGGTTAGCGGCGATTCATATCTGTCGCTCAATGGTGGTACCGGTAGTGCCGTCACCGATATGACCGCCGCAGCCGCAGCCGTCGTACCGCTACTTGGGGTGTGGTTCCTGTTCAAAAATATGTCGTCGATCATGAGTACCGCTGGATCACGCCTATCGGCAAGTATCAAGGGCCGACGCGGCTCTGACGACAAGGATGCCCGTGTCACTGGCAAAGCGACAATTGGTGCGGCTAATGCCAAAAATGCCAATGCCCTGGAGCGTTTGGGTCGCCGACAAGCGTTCAGCCGCAACCGACGCCGCTCATCACTAGGCGGCAGCGCCCTTGATGACGAGAGTAGTGGCGGCAGAGCAAAGTCCGGACTGGCAAACAAGAATGGGCTGAATGCAAATGCCAGCCAAAACGCACTTGATGCCGCAAGCAGGGCAAACGAAGCCGCAGGAGAAGACACTGCAAAACGCCTAGAAGAATTGCAAAATGCACGTATTGACGGCCAGGCTGACGGCATTGACGTTGATAGCGCCCTTGCAAACGCTGTTGAGGGGCAGGGCGGGCAGCAGGACGACGAAAAGCATGTTACTGCAAAAGATTTGTTCAATGACCTGAACAAAGCGCATGAGTCAAAAGACAAAGATCGCAAATTCAGCGCAGGCCCTACCCCAGCAGGCAGCGGCGGCGAACAATCAGGCAGCCCGCAGCCAACAGCACCAACGACAAGCTACAGAGCACCATCACTGGCACAAGGCGGCAATATAGTCAGCGGCGGTGCTCCTGCTGCTGAGTCGACACGTATCGTAGCCGTTCCCGTACAAATTGATGCATCGTCATTGCTTGGACAGCAAAACAAGCAACCCTCACCTGACGCCATAGGCCAGCCACCCGTCAGTGCTACCGAAGAAAAAGCAAAAGCCCGAGCGCAAAAGTACTTGTATGAAGCCGACCAGAATGTAGAACAGGCACGTGACGAAATAGACATCCTGGGCCGCGGCAAACAAGCACCGGACGAACCACCTCATACATCGACCAGCCGCGGCAAAGAGGATAAGGACAACAAGGACAATCAGTAATGGCAGACCGATTAAACCCGGCCAGTCCGGACGTTGCCGAGTCGGATTACGAAAAAAAGTTTAACCGCAAAAACACTCCCGCCGAGAGTACCAAAAAACTCAAAGAGCAAGAGTCATCTGGCGGCGATGCGGCGTGGAAGACAACCACAAAAAAGAAAAAAACCGATGACACAGATGGCAAAAAAGGGCGATTTGGCTTTGTGGGCCGACGCGGCGGCAAACTACGGCGCGGATCAGCGTTTGTGTTTATTGTATGTATGATTCTTGGCGGTGTCTGGTATACATCCATCCTTGCGCCAAATATATTGCTGGTTAACATCAAAGAAATGTACACCAATGATCTGGCCGATGCTACCGTTGCACTTGATGCCTACTACAAAAAAGCCATGGCTTTCAAAATCGGCATGAGCCAATGCGACGAACCCAACTCTATCAAGTGCAAACTAACAACTATGAGCCGCGCGCAGAAAAAAGCATTCGAAAAACAAGGCTTTACCGTCATCGGCAATAAAGTAACCGAGGATAATCGTGACGACGATCAGTCGCAGAATGATTTGCCCGAAAGTCGTTACAAAGTCACCGCCATCCTCCCGCCACTCTACACATCAATTATCACCGACGCGGCAATGCAGGGACTATCCGTACCAACCAATGTATTCACGAGCGGCCGCTTGGACCAGTTAGGACCAAAGGTGGGTGACGCGGTAAACTCATATGTCAAAGAGCAAGTCGAAAAAGTTGCGCACAATCCCCTGGATCTGACCCCAATCGTAACTGGTGACATGCTTTATCTGTTTGCTCAGACCAGCGATGCAAACAAGGCGCATGTATACAGTGTATTCAACCCAAAATCCAGCTTTTTTACCGATGTACGATTCAAACAACGTATCAAATCCAAATACAACCTAACCAAAACGCAAACTGTTACCGGTACAACTGAAAGTCAAGTCGACAAATCGTTCGACAAATCCGTAAGTGACAGTACTGGCGGCATCGATCCACTGACAGCTAGGCCCGACGCCAATAGTGGCGTCAGTCTGGGATCACTCAGCAACCCGCTGACACTCATTAATATGCAGACGGCAGCCCTCGCACTCACGACGCCATCCTCGACGTTTACAGGTCTGGAGTGTGACTGGTATTCGCTTGGCAAAGCTACCAGCAATGCCGCCAAGCAGGCAAAGACCGCAACTATCGCGCGTTTTGCCATGCAGTACCTCAAGGCGGCCGATGCGATCAAAGCAGGGCAGGCGCAAGAGATCCCCATCAACGTGCTGTCCAGCAAATTAGCCCAATCAACGTTTGGCGGTTACGGCGGATCCAACGCAACTGATTCATCGATGTATAAATCAATTGTCTATGGTGACCTCGCGCTGCCGTCGGCATATGGATTTTTGTATTACCTTTATTCGTTCGAGACAATCGCAGCACTCAGTCCTGCATGGTCGCAACTAATGGCGAGTGCCGCCGGACTGGCTAGTGTCACCGGAGCATCAGGCTCACTTGTTATGCCGCCAGGTAATTTGACCAATACCGACCGCGATTATTGTCTATCGGGCGAAAAAGCGTCGAATAAAACAGAGTTAAAAGGCGACAACAGCAATGACACTCGTTGTATCGAAGCCGCAACTGCCATTGCACCACCAGGCACACAGGCAGCCGTAGCTGATGCAATAGAAGTTGGGCGGCGCACCTGCCCGCCAGTCAACCTATATGATGACAACGTCGCACAGGGTCTACTAGGTACCTGGCGAGGGCCCATCAGCAATGTACTCATGCCAACGATCAAGATCCTGCAGGCACAACTAACGCCCATCGTTGCTGCGGAGTTTGGTGTGAACGTGACGGCATGGGCTGCCGCCGAATCACTGCTGTTTACATCACAAACCAAAGGTGTTGCCGCCAGTGATGCGCTGTTTGCGGGTACCGGAGAAATCCTGGGTGACATGGCGATGTCGCGCGGCATGACACCGGCCAATATCGCGACAATGCCGCTATACCTTGCCCAAAGACAGCAGGTTGAAAAAGACTATGACGATGTCGCCCGTTACAATGGTGGCAAAAATCCATTCGATATATATAACAAATACTCATTTATGGGATCAATTGTCGGCAATCTGTCGCCAGTCTATACCCAAAAAGCACCGTTGTTTTCAACCATTGCAAACGTCTTTTCACTCGCTGGTACCGGGCTACAAAAACTCAACCCCAAAGCAAATGCCTTTTACTACACACAACCAGTCATCAAGCCTGTTGATCCAACTAATCCATTGTCTGTTGTCGAACATGCTACCAGCTTGGCTCAGTACATAACCCGTTTGAATTGCCCGGATCCAGAGTATCTTGCAATTGGCATTACCGCTGACACAGCGTGTAATGTCCGCTATCAGATGGGCAAGGTTGAACTGGCGATGCAGCCAGAAGCTATCATGGACTACATGCTCAAATCACATCCCGACCTGACACAAAAAAACATTGATGAGTTAAACCAACGCCAGGCCGGTGCCGCTGATGTCGAGCCATATGATACCATTAACATCCACCGAATGATCGATGAAGCGCAATCAGGCGCAAACGCACCCCAGATCGATAAAACCACCGGCAAAGCCAATCGTCATACTGAATACGAAAAGTTCCTTGATTACTGCGTGAACCGCCAGGATCCATGGGGCCGCAGTGGCATAGCGGTTCACTACACGGGGCTGTCTCCGGAGGAAAAACTAAAGAAGGAAAGCGACAAAATCGATGGCATCCTACCTGCAAGCCCGCAAGATAGTGGCGATCCCAATCAGCAATATGCCGACGGTATCCCAATGCCATCTATCGTCGAAGGCGCATCAGCAGATCAGGATTGGTACACCGGCAAAAAATGCCTGGAAGAAAGCGAAGAATTACAATATTTCCGCGCTTACACAATGTTGTGCTCCGTCGACGGGTCACTATCAGGAGCCGCGGATTGCACCGATAGCGACAATATCAATAGGGCGAACTATAGCGATAGTTTTTACCTAAACAATGACATCCTCTATACGTCGTGGTTCTAGTGGTCGTATATCTTTTAGTGCTGCTTATTTTCTTTAAAATCCCTGGCAATCATCCACTTATCACGCAAACGGAAGGCCGGAATTGTGCCGCGCATGGCTTTATTGGCGGCAATGTTTCCAGCTGTGTCATTGGCCTTTGCCCATGCTGATACCGTGATAATCTTTGGCGAGGACAGCAATGTGATGCGGCGATAGAGCGACTCTATTAGCAGACTGGCGATGATAGTGGCGAAATCATCAATCTTGCCAGTAGTCTTGTACGAGTCAAATGCCGGGTAATAGCTGGTGTGCTTATTCCTGTTTGGAATAATGACGGGCGGCAAACCAAGTAGGCCTAGCTGTTGGTTCACAAGGACACGGCCAAGTCGGCCATTACCATCATTAAATGGATGGATAGTTTCAAACTCAGCATGAAACCACGCTATGTTCTCTATGAAGCTTTGTTCGTCTTTACTGTTATAGTAGGCTACCAATTCCCCGACCAGTTCTTGAACGAAATCAGGGTTAGCACCTACATGCGCACCGACGCGCACCCATTCTTTGCCGCTACGAAAGCGACCAGCCCATTCATCTTTAATGCCAGCAAGCAAGAGTTTGTGCAAGTCTAAAATTAGCTCAGTAGATAATGGTTGATTAGGGTGACCGAGCAATTGTTCAGTAATCTGCGCGAGGTTCTTTGCTTCGTAGATTTCGCGAATGTCATGATCCCGCTTTACTATATCGCGCAGCAGGATATCTTCGGTGTCTTTCAGTGTCAGAGTAGAGTTTTCGATAGCATTTGAATTGTAGACCATCTCCGGTATTTCGCTAAGAGCAATCTCGCGTACTGCTTCTGGTTTTTCTTTTGCCAGCTTCTCGTATTGTTCAGACAGTGCGGCGATACGATCTTTAGTGATTCGGTTAATCATAGGCTCAGTATAACACAATTTTACGTGAAAATATGCATATTTATAGCATTTTTCACGTAAAGTTTTCCTTCTTAACTACTAGTAACTTGCTTCTAAAGCAAGTTTCTTCAACACCGCAAGCGCGCTAACTTCACTAATCGTTAGGTTACTTCGAGGTTGTACAAGAGCAAATTTATATACTTTTAGACCGTTTACCACCATCAGACGATATTCGCGATCGGTTCCGACCGTCTGTGCATGCATATAGTACGCCTCGTGACCGTTAATTTGGGTGGTTTTCATCGTTGCCGTCGTGATGTTCGCTCCATCTTTGTCATTTTGATTCTTGAAAAACATCATATCGACATAAATGCTGGCGTTTACACCATCCGCACGCACAAAATCATAGGTTGCCGTCTGTGTTCGATTGCCATTCAGATTAAACACTTTGCTGATATCCACATTGCTGCCGACAGACTTTGCCTTGTTGCCCAGCTGAGTCACAACCTGATCACGACTGACAATCCGATCAACACCAAGTGTTGTCCCTGTCTCCTGATACGCCTGAAACCCGTCCGCACCAACACCGCGCTGACTGCCAGGATTAATGACGGGCATGATAATAATCGCAAGCACCGCCAACACTATAGCACCCCCGGCAACGACCAGCATAATTGGCAATATGACTGCCTTCATGCGCGGGCTTATGCCGGTTTTGGTTGTGCGTTTTTTTGTCTTTTTTGCGGTCATAGCTTGAATATATACTATCATAGTGCTTGTCCTTATTACAGGTAGTGGTGTATTCTATTGACATACGTACGCTATGAAACATCAAAACAACAGCAAAAAACATCATATCCGCGATATTATCGCTGTCTGGACCGGTGTCTTATTATTTGTAGTGGCCGTTGGTGGACTGGCGATAACCCAGCGTGTCGACGCCAAACAAACGGCAGCATCATATTGCAGCCAATACACGACGCTTGATTCGCTCAACGCCTGCAACGACGGCATCCGTGGTGCCGACTGTAACGACTATGCCATCATTGCCACTCAGGTAGAGGTAGAAGCCTGCAATGCCGCCAAACAGATAAAGGCGAGCGGTCAAATAGACGAAACAACGACAACCACCGACACATCCGAAGGCTCAACCGAAGCTCAGGTCTACAAAAATGTCATACTGAGCGCCTGTAATTCATACGAAACCGACGCCACCGCGCTCAACTGGTGCCTGTATGGCGGCCTGGGCAAAGACGCCAAAGAGGGCAAACCAAAAACGGTCAAAGATTGTCAAAATAACGCCGAGCTGAAAAAATCAGCAACTAACCTTGGTGCATGTATCAGCGGGGCACTAGCAGGGCAGGCATACCTGGCCGCCCAAAACCCCACCGATAACAGCAAGCAAGCAAAAGAAGCGCAACAAAAACTCAACTTTATGCAAATACAGGACAAAACAGATCAGACAACCAGTCTGTCTGACTATACCAACCTCCTGCACCAAAACGGCCAGGATTCAAAAGTGGATATCAGCGAAAAAGATGACACCAGCCTGGATCATTACATCAATGGGGCAGGCAATGAGCAGAAGATCGTTCCAATCAATCGTGGTACCGGCAAATCACCCGCGATTTTGTTCCTCAACGGAGGTGGATGGCACGCCAATGACCAAAACGGCCAGCGGATCATGGCGGGCGAGGGTGGTGCCCAAAGCCCGGCAGCACGTGGCTACGCAGCATATGACGTCACCTATCGATTGGGGTCAAGCGGTGTCTATTATATGTTCGAGGATGTCATGCGCGGCATCAACCATATGATCAAAAATGCTGACAGATACGGCATCGACCCGGCCAAGGTTGTTATATGGGGCGATAGCTCTGGCGGCAGCCTGGCTATGCGTGCAGCCGCTAGTGGCAAATCTGGCGCCAAGGTAGCTGTTGGCTGGTCTCCACCCACTAATGCCTACACCGGCATGTTCAAATCATACAAATCATTCCTGATCGGCGTGGATCACTCTACCTGCATACCGACAGATCTGGCAGGTATCACCAATCTCACAGATGCCCTCAATGGCGGTAGCGGTGATGTGGCACAGTATGGCACAGGGCTTGCCAGTAACGATTTTTCTAATATCGGATTGGTACAGGACGGTAATGGATTCCATTTTGATAGCAATAGTATTGGAGGTGCAGGCATCTGGGGTACGCTGACGCAAGTACTGTCCGCAGGGCAATACGCTATGCAAACATCGCAAAATATAGAATCAATATCGTCACAAGTAGAGAACGGTGGTCTATCCAGCCTATCTGGTAGCATTATGAACCTCACCGCCAAAAAGCTCAGCGAATGTATCGACAACTTCAACGCGCTATCACCAGCACTATTTGCCAGCCCCGAAACACCACCGAGCTTCCTGGCAGGATTTAACACCGATGATCTGGTAGAGCCCGGTCAGGTAACCGGCATGCGTGACAAATTACTCAGTATGGGTATCAAATCCGCAGCCATGCTGCTGGACGGCGACCCAAATGGCGGGTTCAATCCAATGGGCGCAAACAAAGGCAATCACTTGGACTATGACATGCGATTCGTTTGCGATACCATGAATTTCGTTGATAGTGTCATACAGCCGGAGCGTGGCACAACTAACTGCGCAACGGGTGAGGTCGAAAATGCCGGTAGCACAGGCAATACAGATAGTAGCGGAGGGGGCTCCACGGCTAGCTCAGATAGCGGCGGCAGTAGCTCTGGGTCATCATCGAGTGGGTCAGGCTCATCGAACGGTGGCGGTGGCAATGGCGGCTCAGGAGCCAATACTACGCCTGCATCCTCATCCAAACAATGCGGTTCACTCCAAGGCCCCTATGCAAGTGAGCAGGCACGGCTGGAAGCATCTCTCGCAGCATGCCAAGGAGGATCATGGAAAGGAGTTTCCAACGCCGCAAAAGCCAGCGACTGTCCATCAGGCACACGCGGAGTATCTCGCACAGGGCTGGACGGTAACGGCAAGGTAATTAATCTCAGTGCGGAATGCCAAAGATGGGTGCCAAACTAATGAAGACTCTCAGCCGACGCTCTCTTTATGTCATCATTGCCCTTGCCATAGTCATCCTGTTGCCCGTGGTGTATTTTTTCGTGCTACGAACCCCCGATAGCAACTATCAAGCTGCTATCGATCAAATTGCCAATTTACAAGACAGCACCAAAAAGATCGACGGTGAACTATCGATCACTACCTATGTCGCAGCAGTCGACAGCACCACACTCGACAATATACGATCAGCCAGCGATGAGTTCGATAAACTCTCCGACTTTTCGGACAGTATTGTCGCTACAGACTCCGTCGTCAATCAAACATACAAACAATACCGTGACCAAATCACTACATACAGTACTCAGATTGACAACCTCGTAGCGGGAATCGACACGTATTTGGCTATTGTCGACACCTGCCAGACGGCAACCGGCAATATACCCCAGACGACAACTGCAGCCACATTTGACACCGCAACCAAAGATTGCTCCGACAAGATAGACAGCCTGACAGATGTGCCATCAAGCAACTTCAAAAATGACTTTCTAACGCCCTACGCGGCAGCTGTGACGGACTATGTGACAGCTCTCAAACGCTATACCACGACGACGACAAAACAGAGCAGTGAAAGCGCCGTGACTCGCGCATATACAAAGATCATTACCTTGGGTAATCAAACTATAGACTATGGTATTGCGCCCCTCAAATCAGAGGTATTTGATGCTCTTCGCAGTGTCATAGTATCCCAAAAATCCGCTTTGTTACGTTAGAGCTTGCATTCTTTACAATTTTAGTGTATAATTGAATTAATATAGATAGATAGAAAACCTTAAAAACACCTATATCAGTTAACCTCAAGAAAGAAGGACCAAGCGCTATGACATCCATAGACCAAGATCCTCAAGACCGCCAAGACAATCCCAATGACGATTCACAGCCATTTGTACACCCAGAAAGGGTAGATATGCGCTTGCCCGGTGATACATCACCAGCATATGCAGATCATCAGCCGCAGCGCATAGACGCGCGACCAAATCACAGAAATAGAAATAGACTCATTGCAGGAGTAGGTGCAGTGAGTCTGGTTGCCGCTGGCGTGTTTGGCGGTATTCTTCTCAAAGCTCGCAATGATGTGAATGAGATAAAAAACATACTGGCTAACAATCCTACTGCGACCGCGCCTGTGGTTCCAGGCGAGGTAAAAAGCAGTTCGGAACAGCGACTTGATCCTGCAACAACAAGTCCCGATGTCTTCGCGCAGCAACCATACGAAACAATTCTTAGTGAAACGGTACCATTTCTTGAAGAGCGACGTGAAGAATCTTTGCGTAAGATTGATGAGTTTTACGGCAGTCTTGGCAAGCAAGTTCCGACCGACGATATTATGTTCCAGCCAACCGAGGCA
>CAZCYG010000012.1:0-11538 GCA_964502795.1 uncultured Candidatus Saccharibacteria bacterium
GCTCAAAGGTACTACCCTGAGCGACCGCTGCCGTTATGGCAAGGATACCTGCAACTTTTGTGCCGTTAATGGCCACGCGTCGTATGCGATTTTTATTTTTACTGTCCTCATTGGCTATGCTCGATGACTCTATGGGGACTTTCGGAATTTCGGTGGTAACTGCGTCTAGTGGGGTAGTGGGAAGATCTTCTCGTCGATGCTTGGTCATAATATCTCGTGATTAAATACAACAGTAAATGATGACGAATAATAACAATATATGGATAAAATGTCAAGTGTATAAAACTAGTGATTGAAATAAATAGATTATCGTTATATAATATGCATGTCCATGATCGGACAAATATATCAGGAAGGAGTCTGATGATCCGCGAGGGTCTCGACATCTGTCTGGTGCGAACCGTCTGGAGAGTTGCTCATGTGGTTACGGCTACGGCGAGCTGTCTGGAGTTGGTTGGCATCGGTTACGACAAGTTCTGCGGCAGATAGCCGCACGAAATCGACCTGAGGAGGTCAGTGTGAAAAAGTTGTACACCGGTGTCGCAGCTGTGCGGAACGGCGCCATGATCATCGGGTTGACGATTCTGCCCCTGGTGATCGATCGGGTGACCCATCCGGGCGGCATCCGTCGCGACTACACCAACAGGAGACCGCCGAAGTTGCAGTAGGCGGCATCCGGACCTTTATTCTGTAGGGCGCAGCCACTACTGCGCCCTACAGAATAGATCCCTAAATCGGGACATAACCTTTCATTATTGCAAAAATATTATTATGATGTTAAAATAATAAAAATCTAGATACAAGAAATGCGTGCTGTAGTATATGACAATCGAATACTCAAAAGAAAATTTACGAACCGCAGAGGAGATGGCTGCGGTTCGTAAGCGTTTGGAAGGTGACCAGTACGAGTGGGTCGTTGGACAGTCAGACTATACGACGTTTTCTCGTACTGAATCTCTTGAGCGCGCTGACAATGTATATAAAGCAGTGTATGCGGAGACGGACGCCGATAAGGACCTGTTATTGACCGCGTATGAGCAAACACGCCGACTCATTCACAGCGCTTTTGACTTCTACGAGGGTGAAAGAAGTCTGGAAAGAAAAATAGGCAGAGCATTTGTTGTTCCGATGCGTTCAAACCGGCGCAACGAGGATTATGCGAGCGAATCGATCCCTCTTGTTCCACTCTTTGATCCGCATCTTTTCGCTGTTGATTCCTACATCCGCATGAAAGCAATGTATGGCTATCCACCATTTCCTCTCGATACGTATCTACAAAGTAACAATCCGCAGGAAAATGGGGCACTTGTTCTTGCCCCAATCTATGAAGATATGAGAACAGATTTCTTCACTGATCTTAATGACACCGAGAAGACTGCTAAGCAAGCACTGCAGCTAGAAAAAGCAGCAAGGGAAATACTTAAGTGTACAACAAACTTTGCACACCATTATCTTGGCGCGGATGTTATCGGACTTGGTGCGACGCTTCCGGGTTTGACATATTTTGGTAATAAACTTCGTGAACTGCCAGGTATGGAAAAACTTGTCACGACAACCGGGCATGGTGGAACGGTGCATATGATTGTCGAAACGGCTCAAAAAATCATGAACGAAACGTCGATTGATTCAGAGGGCCTGATCGGTGTTATCGGGGGTGCCGGTTCGATCGGTTGGTCAAGTACAGTAACGGCGCTAAAGGCTATACCAGATCACGAAATCGTGACATATGATAAGCGCAATGATGTATTGGGGGATAGGGCGAGACAGTATGATTGGGATGACACAATTCATGTAGCTGAAGATATAAGAGAAGTCCTTGAGAGGACAAATATTGTCATTACCGCTGTAACGACACCTATCGATCTAGATAGTGAAGAGTTCGCTGGGCTTGATCTCAGAGGAAAGGTAATTATTGACGATAGCCAGCCGGGAAGCTTTGATATGCATCAAGTAGAGACTCGCGGCGGTAAGTTAGTTTGGGTGGTCGGTGAGGATGGTAGTGATAGCGGATTTATTACCCGAGACGGATTTCATACGAACGGCGTACCATATAATTATGGCAATAAATCCGGTCTTTATGGCGCGGCTTCAGAATTCGCATGCGGACAAGAGGCAGCAGTCATTGCTGCTTACGAAGCATATGACAGGGCAATAGCTGAACGCGTAGATGCTAAGAAAGTATTTGCGATCGGGGAATTGTTCAAGCGTGCGAACGTGAGAGTTGCACCGTTTCAGGCTTTTGGTAGACCTGTTGATATAAAATGAAACGTGCTTTAATAGACATAAGCTAAAAAGCTTATGTTGACTAAGGCATGCCACTACTAGAAATAATCAGTCTTCTGTTTATCATCGTTATTAATACGGTTGTTTTTTGGGTTATTGCTTCGCAGAGTTGGCGAATTGTTGTTAATCGATATTTTGTCACCGCAGTATCGTTTGTCATTCTTTGGGCGACTGGTACTTTGCTTCTAATTGCGTCAAAGAATGGAATACTGCTAAGTGTCGGTACATTGCTATTTCTTGTGGCGCCAATGTTTTTGATCCTCTTTCTTTCGTTATTTGCTGCGATATTTCCGCATGAAAAAGGAAAGGCTCTGACGGCCGCTAATATATTTCTCCTTGCAGTTACCGCTGCCCTATCTATACTGATTGTTTTTGACCCCTCACTTTTTATGACAGCAACAATAGTGACTGATGCTTCAAATGACATAGCAGTCAATTCTTTCTGGTATTCCATCTATGTATTTTATTTTAATTCCGCGTTCCTCATCGCCTTTTCCGAGCTATTTCTACATATTGGAAAGTCAAGGGGACACCAGCGTCAGCAGCTGATCTACATATTTACGGGAACCTTTATGGCAGCGATCTTTTCACTGGCGTCTAATCTCATATTGCCGATTTTTGGAGAAACACAGTTTATTTGGCTAGGTCCTACATGGACTCTTTTCTATGTCATTACGGTTAGTATATCTATAGTCAAGCATAGACTGTTTGATATCAAATTAGCAGCTGTACGTAGCGTTGCATACATTGGTGCGCTTGCTACTATGTCATTAATTTACTATGCAACTGCGTACTTGATATCATTTGTCGTTATCGGTAGCCAGGTGTCAACGGCTATTAGTGTCAGCCCATTTAATATATTACTGGCGCTTATCCTAGCTTTCTTGTTCCAACCTATCAAGCATTTTTTTGATAAAGTAACAGATAACATTTTTTACCGCAATAATTATCGGAGTGAGGATTTCTTTAACACGCTTAGCAACGTTTTGACGTCGACGACTGATTTACGTAATTTGCTGGAACGTGCATCGCGACAAATATCGTTGACATTCAAGGCGGAGCAAGTCTCATTCTTTGTGTACTACGGCGAAGAAAATGAACATCACATGTCAGCCGGAACGCAGAACCACACACGTATTCCTCGATATGATGTGCAAATGCTTGATAGACACGTGGCGGCAAATCTGGCAGAAAAGGTGATCTTTACTGACTTTATAGCCGAAGATGATGCGGTAAGACGTATGTTGCATAGTCATCGAATAGCTATCGTTATGCCACTCAGACAAGGTGACGTAACGGCGGGTTACCTGCTACTGGGTGATCATTTGAGCGGCAGTTATACCAAACGTGATCTGAATGTGCTGCTGGCGGTGAGTAACGAACTGGTGATTGCGATTCAAAATGCGTTATCTCTGCAGGAGTTGAAAGAACTCAATGCTACGCTGCAGCAACGCATTGATGTGGCGACCAAAGAGTTGCGGTCGAGCAATGCCCAGCTGAAGCATCTGGATGAGGTGAAAGACGAGTTTATGAGTATGGCGTCACATCAGTTGCGAACGCCGCTGACCAGTGTGAAAGGCTATATTAGCATGGTGCTTGAGGGAGACGCGGGTAAAGTATCGCCACAGCAGGATAAATTACTGACAGAAGCATTTAAAAGCAGCGAACGCATGGTCCGGCTGATTGCGGACTTTTTGAACGTGTCACGTCTGCAAACGGGTAAATTCTCGATTGAAAAAGCACCGATGGATATCAAAGAAACGGTACGACAGGAAGTAGAAAATCTTGATTTTATTGCACATACGCACAACCAAAAGATTCGCGCCACTGTCACCCATGACGCTCTGCCGCTGCGGGCCGACGAGTCAAAGGTGCGTCAGGTAATCATGAATCTCATAGACAACGCAATCTACTATTCGCATCCGCATACTACCATTGTTGTTCGGTTGGAAAAGGTGGGCGATAGCGCTGCGTTTACCGTCACAGATACAGGCATTGGCGTGCCTGAGGATGAGCAGCACAAACTATTTGGCAAGTTCTTTCGCGCGGGTAATGCACGCAAGCAGCGTCCAGACGGTACTGGTGTTGGACTGTATTTGGCCAGGCGTGTGGTGACTGGTCACGGGGGGTCTATCATCTTTAGTTCCAAAGAGGGTAAGGGCAGTACATTTGGATTCAAGCTGCCGCTGGATACGTCGGGTAAATAGCTACCAAATAATATCAATCAGACCAATGATACACACCAATACTACGATGGCGATGCCCGATGCGATCAACACGGGACGTGCAAACTGTTTGTGGTCAATCCACCATTGATGCACCGGATTGCGCCGCACGGCACTGACCTTGGTCACGGTCGGGCGGAATGCTGCCGCGCCACCTTTGTATTTCTTGTCACGTTTTTTCTTGCTCATTATTTCTATAATACCGCCTAATGCCATGTATGCCAAAGTATATCCTGAACAACAAGAAAGAGACGTGGCCCAAGCTGTGCAGCAAGAGCGACGTCTCCTCTATAACCTATAATAGCATAACTACTTCCTAAATGTCAAACACTTACCATCAAATCTCACGATAATGATAAGCCCGTTCCAGCTCTTGCGTTTTTGATACTCTCGCTCAATTTCACGGCTAGCTTTTTTCTCCAAAGGTATGGTGAGCCTACGTAGATCAAATATAAGATTATCTGCTTGTTTTAGTCCTGCTCGCTCGGCATGGTCGAGCGTATACTTGCCAAGTCTATCGATACTTTTTATTTCCCAATATGCATCGTCAATGAGTAAATCTGGCGTTTTTGAGCCCTTGGTACGATTTGGCTTGAGGAACTTGATATGTCGTTTCGGAATCTTGTTGATAACAAGAATATCAACAACCTCCATCTCAGACTCGGATGGTCTCGCTCCCAATTCCTTTTCTATGAGTACGTGCATCGTTTAAATAGTATATCAAATAACCCCCGTCACGAGGACGGGGGTTATCGGGAGTTCGAGCTGATCACTCGACAGGAGCGGTCAGACTCAATTAGCGACGTAGCAAATCACGTACACGGCTGCTGGTAGCGGCATATGCTGCACCGGCAGTCAGGGCACCGAGACCAACAAAGGTCATCAGGCCACCGTCAAAGCCAGTCTGTGGCAATTCAGTCACAGGTGTTTCTGGTGTTGGAGCAACATTACATGCAGCAAGGTCTTTGCTGTATTTGTTGCTGTCAAAGTCACTGTCTTTGATCGTGACGATCTTGCCAGTTGCTAGTTCACAAACGCTGATCTGATTGGATTCACACGTTTTGGTGACGACGACGTTTGCCGTGTCAGACTTGTATCCATTGTCAGTACCTGCGGTTGCAGTGTTAACCAGCGTATTGGTACCACAAGCGCCATCGACGATTGCGGTGAATTTGACGTATGCGTTACCACCGGGCAGGTATGAACCAATATTGATACCACCTGCGACAACAGCGTCACCGTCAATTTTCTTCCACTGGCTGTTCGTGTTCGCGTTTGACATGTAGACAGTACCAGGAACAAATGTTGCGCCTGCAGGCAATGTGTCTTTGATGACAACGTCGTTCTGCTGAACGGTGCCAGTGTTCTTGTACGAAATCTTGTAGTCAACTTTGTCACCAGAGTTAACGTTTACTGATTCGCTGTATTTGCTTTCGCCGGACTTTGATACGGTCTTTTGGACTTCAAAGCCAGGTGCATCGACAACGATACGCATTTTTACATAGCCTGAGTATTCGTTACAGCCAGGTACAACACCGTCAAGGTTGTTGTAGCCAAGTGGTGTACCCGTTGTCCACAGGTTGCTAGGCAGTTTTTGGCCGTTGATTGCGCCAAAGTTATTGATGGTTGCGGAATCTGGAATGTAGCGTAGTGCAACATCTTGGCTAGCAGTACCGCGTGCGCTATCCCACACTGTCTGTGGAGTTGCGTTGCTGGCGCTGATATAACCGTTGATCGCAGCTGTTTGACCAGCCTTGACGATAAGTGGCATTTCCATGCGCAGTTTTGCGTCTGTAGCGACACCAACACCGCTAGCGTTTAGACTAGTCTTGGCGTTATTGTGGTAGTAGACGTAGATGTCGTATTCTTTACCTGCTTCGAACTGAATATCATCAGTGTAGGCAGAGTTTGGCTGTGATGCTTCTTTGATACGGACGAAGTTTCGTTCGTCACCGTATACAGGGTTGTCTGTGATCGAGTTGAACGTCACATGGTCAGATGGGTTTGCCCATGTGAATGTTGGGCGGTCTGGTCCCCATGCCAGCAGGCTAGCGGGAACGATGATCGCTGCAGCCAGCACACCCGTCAGGATGGCCAGTTTTGGTGAACGCTTGATAGCGTCAACAAATGCTTTCATATTATTCTCCTTTCCACCGTGTGTATACGCGGCAGAAATTAATTACTATTTTTGAATGCTACGATGCTAATTGTTAATGTCATTCGCTGAGTACGGATGTACATAAATCGGATCATTACATGCTATGTAGGGGTGGATATAGGGGTGGATAGTTGGGGGCTATCCGTCGTCGCGAGCACGCTGAGGTGCTACAAGCGGGGTGGATAGCCCCCGACGAGTACAAAAGTTGTGTCCCATGAATAGCGAGCGTGTCGGCATCCCTGCCTAGTGCTTACTTAGCCGTTGCCCTCACCGTCCGGGTTGTCCGAACCTGCCACCGCACTGTCTTGCGCGGGTGCGACCGGGTCGACCAGGGCGGGAGTACCCGCACCGCTCGAACCGTGGTCCATTCCGGGCGGGGCCGATGTACTGGCTCCGGGCGCGGTGGCTCCCGTCTGCGTCGACGGATTGCCTGTGATCGCGCCTCCCGGTGTTCCTGCCGAAGTGTCCGGCACGAACACGTTGTCCGGTGCGGGCACCGACGGTGCCGGCTCGAACACGTCCCCGCCATTGGGGGCGACGCCGTCGTCATGCGGGACGGGCGGTGTCTTGCCCTCGTAAGGGGGGTTGACCGGCGGATTCACGGGCGGATTCACCGGCGGGTTGACCGGCGGATTCACGGGTGCACAGCACGGTGTGACCGGACGCGACGGCGTCCGAGTCTGAACCGGCTTCGACGGCCCCGGGATCACCTTCTGAGGGGCTTCCGGCACCGGGGCTGTGACCACCGGGTTCGGTTGCTCCCTGTTGCACTGATTCTGCTTCAGCGCGACCGGACGGCTGTCCTTCACGTTGGCACCGAACTCGTAGGCACACAGACCCTTGCGCGACACGCTGAAGATGAGGAGGGGCAGGGGATCGGGGTCATTGCTGACCTCGACCTCCGGCGTCATCATCGACGTGACTCCACCACCGGCAAGCCGGTACATGTAGTCCGTGTCACGCGTGGTGATGCCCGTCACGTTGATCCGATCGAGGAGACTGTTCAGATACCGAGCGTACAGCCGGTATGCGTCCCTTCCCTTGATGTTCTCGTCCGTGATGGGCAACGCCATGGCGGCCAGATCGTTGATCCGCTCGACCGACGCCTTGTAGGCGACGTCCAGGCAGGGGTTGATCGTGCCGAGTTCGGTTCCTCCAATGCTCAGGTGGGTGATGAAATGTCCCCAGGTGATCCCCGTCAAGGGTCCCCGCCAGATGGCGGCCTGCAGATCGCGTTTTGCCGCTGCGGGATCCGACTCGTTCAGCCCGAGGGCCAGCGAGTCGTTCGAGTACCGCGGGGGCACCGGCTGCACGGTGTCAGACACCAGCGCAACCGGATCAGCGTTCCATGTGGGCGGACCGCCGCAGACCGCCAGTGCCGACTTCTCCTCATCGCTGAGGGGAGCCGTCTCGTTGGTCGTGCTATGGGTCTTGGCGTATGCCCAGTCGCCCACCGGAGTGAACAACAGGACGGCTACGATTGCGAAGATGATGCCGAGGGGAATCCATACTTTCTTCATGGCCTGTCCTTTCTTTTGTGGTTCATTGAGAGGGTAAAACGACGTGTAAACACGGCTACTACCCTCTCTTAGGGGTTCACGTGTCACGCACCAGTTAGCTGATGCGCAATACGTGAACCCCACCCTTGAAGTCAGGACAGGTATATTCATTTGTACTTCGTCGCTGCATACGCAGCGCAGCCAATACGAATAAAATAATTTCCCACCGGTTGCGCTGCGCAGCAGCTTATTACATAATCTGTAATGATCCGATTTGTTAAGCGATCCACCGTTGACATGAGTCTCCACCTCAATCAACTGTCCATTGCATTTTATCACAAAATATAAAAAATGTCAATACATAACATAATAATTATGATAATAACTCAATTACATAAGCATGAAAATAGAGTATGTGCAATTAACAGAGGTGCTTAGCGTTTAGATATCTGGTGTATAAGTAGGTAATATTATTGACATAATACATAAAATTTGATATAATAATAATGATGCCGCACGAAGCGGTTGATCCTTCCCATCTTCTACGGAAACGAAGTGGGACCGTCAGAAAGTAGGCATGCCATGAATGGCATTGGTACGACCGGGCTGTTGCCCGGCTTTCAGTGGATCGTCAACGGCTCCTTCTTGGAGATCCTGTTGATGTTCTGGTTCATCTCGCCCGGCATGCACATGCTGGTCGGACTGGTGTTGGAGGGGCGGCTGGTCCCGCTCGGAAAGGCACAGTTCGACAGCTTCTTCCCGGGGGATGCGTTCCTCGGTGTGGCTGGCACGTGCTTCTGGTGGAATATCCAGAAGCACTTGGAGCCGAGCAACTACTGGTTCCAGCCGACGGGCGTACATCTGTTCTTCATCGCCGGTCTCCTGACTGTCGGTCTGATCCAGATGCGTCAGGAGTACACGAGCGGAACGTTCGCACGCCGTGCGGTCATGTCGCCGACCAAGATCTGGCACAATGTGCTGCTCTACGTCCTGCTCGGCTACCCTGTGGTGATCGGACTCGCGGCACAGTTCTCCTCCGCCTGGGACGACCAGTTCCGGAAGCTCTTCATCATCGGGATGATGTGCTTCTTGGTCTGGGTCGGTCTCCTGATCAAGGATGGACTCAAGCCCGACGAGGATGCCATCGCTGGCGCCCATGTCGACAACTGGGAACCTATCTGGGGGCGACTCCATGACTACGGGTTCACCTGGTGGGATTTCTGGCAGGGTAGACCGCGTACCCCTCGTCCGTAGAAGAGCATTGTCGTCGACTTCCATTCCAGCAGGGGTGGAAGTCGACGGCTCTTCTATTTTCTGGGTATTTTATGCCTAATTAGCAAAAAGAGATGGGTTATTTACGTAGCCACCACCCCTGGGAGTGTTGATAAAGTTACTCTACTAGAGGTAGCGGTATGGATGGAGATAGGATGTTCGCATCCACACGGAAAGAGACGTTTGATGACTGCAATGGAGCGACGTAGGTTGACTCAACAGGGGTAGACAAAAAGGTTTTGCTCTGGTATATTAGTGTGAGTTCGCGCGACCGTATAGGTCCCATATGGATCTTTTAGACCATATGGGACACAAATTTCTCGGAATAGTACGAAAAAATGTAAACACTTTTTCGCTACTCTTCGCTCGAAATTTGGTCTCATCGTCTAACGGTTAGGACACCAGGTTTTCATCCTGGCAATCCGGGTTCGATTCCCGGTGAGATCACCATACGTGAAAAATCAGCAGAAACGTCCTTCGGGGCGTTTTTGTTTAATCTGTAAAAGTCACTAATTTTGGGGGTGTAAACTTTTTTCTCACGAGTTACTGAAAAACCCTCTGGAAATAACAATTGTTTACACCACCTCTGATGTTCTTGGTCTAGTTCCCAGAACTTTTGCCTAAAACTTTCAACAGTACTAATTGCAAACTCAACAAACTCTATAAAGTCTTTCTCTACAGTAGAGATTGAATCTAACTGTTCTTTGATAGCTACTATCTCTTCCTCTAATGCTTCAATTGCAATATCAGCTCTATCATCTGCTAGCTGTTTGCGGACTTGTCTCAGTATTACATCTTTTTTCTCATGCTCCAGAGTGTCTAAGCGATTCTTGAGCGATTCAGCGGTATTGTATGACAATGCTTGCTCTTGCCCCCAGACCTGCCTTAAAGCCGCTAAGAAGTCCTTTATTCTTGTTTCAGATAGCTTTAAATCAAACAGAGTATCATTCAGTTGCTCATGCAATTCTTCACGAAGTACATTACGGTTGCAAGCTCTACAGCGGTAGCGTTTATAATACTTTCGCTTATCTCCAGCTTTACCATTATTGTGGTCATAACCAACTAACAAGGGGTGTTCAGCTCCAGCTTCTGAACATTCCTTACAAGCCATTATCTTTGATAGGGGAAAGTCTGGATTGAACTGTTTACGTTGCCTATATACTGCACCCTTGGCGATTAACTTCAGAGATTCATGCTGTTCTGGTGTAATCATGGCTTTGTGCAAACCTTTAGGGTTTATCTTCCAGTCGGACATCTGAATAATTCCAGCGTAATAGGGGTCTTGTAGCATCACTTTAAAATGACCTGCATCCAAGCCTCTGCCAGACTTACGCTTGTACCCAGCTGCATTGATTCCTGCAACAACGTCTTTGATAGGTACGCCTTCTAGGACTTGCAAGAACCCAGACCTTAGCATTGACCACTCAGGCTCTTTCGGGGAATGGAGTCCTCGAACTTCAGTTCTTTGATAGCCAGCCTTCGGATTGCTAGGGTAATAACCAGACGCAACCCTAGCTTGCATATTGCTAGTAGTCTTCGTGATACGTTCAATGTTACTTGCTTCCCCACGAAAAACGTCAATCATTTCTTCCATCGTAGCAACCATACTGTCATCATTGGCTAGGTGGGGCTTTTTAGCGTACACCAGCTTAACACCACTCTCTTGCCTAAACTTAACCTTCCAGTAGTAATAGGTTTCTAAGTCACGCATGAAGCGGTCTGGTTCATCTACGATAATGTACTTCACTTTTTTATCTGACTTCGCAAATGCCAGCATCTCCATCAGGTCTTTACGCTGGTAATTTTTACCCTTACGGCTGGACTGTGTGATACTCCAGAACCTTACAATCTCCGCATTGAATAGAGAAGCTGCATCATAGACACGGGTTTCTTGTGCTTCAAGGCTAGAACCCTCAACGCCTTGTTTGACTGTAGACACACGACAGAGTGCTATCGCTTTTACCTTCGGATTATCATTCATTTTTTCAATCTCCTTAATTAGCTTTAGATACACAAACGGCGGCTCCTAGTGCTACATCCTAATGACAGGAAACCAGAAACCGCCGTCTGTATCTTCAACTAATGTCATTATATTGTAGCA
>CAZCYG010000013.1:0-11483 GCA_964502795.1 uncultured Candidatus Saccharibacteria bacterium
CTTCACTATTCACATACGATTATTGATCAAACGGAACAAAAACTATTCGCAGAACTGGAATCAAAAATTGACCGCGACAGAATGCTTGGATATACCAGTACCGGTCCTCATCGTCACGACATACTTTTTCGATTTAATGATATGGATGCGGTTGGGTCGGCATCGCGCGGCGAAGTGCGGACGATTATCCTGGCGCTGAAATTCCTTGAAGTTGATATTATTCAGGAAGTAACCGGACAGCCGCCTGTTATATTGCTCGATGATGTATTAAGTGAACTGGATGATAATCGCCAAACGCATCTGGCAACGAGATTTCAAGATCATCAAATTATCATGACGAGCACCAACCCGCCCGCGGTACTTGGCAATGCGAA
Source organism: uncultured Candidatus Saccharibacteria bacterium (assembly GCA_964502795.1). GTDB lineage: Bacteria > Patescibacteriota > Saccharimonadia > Saccharimonadales > Saccharimonadaceae > UBA2112. The sequence continues at coordinate 375 of CAZCYG010000013.1, forward strand.
AGTAATAAAATTACGGTAGTCCAACAGGATTATTGATCGCTTTAAGTATGGATTTTGGAACGTCGGCGTATTTTTTGCTCGATAGTAGTATTTCTGGTGGAGTGGTTCGCAGGATCCATACACCATTCTTTTTTTGCATCAGAACACGCAGCGTGTCACGATTTGCCGTGTCTGGTCCTTTGTACTGTAACAGTGCGCCAAACCATGTACCTTGTTCGTAAAACTGCGGTTTGATCATTGTATAATCACTTGTTGCTATCGGATAGGCGCTTGTCAGTACGGTTGTAATCGTCGGTAGTTGGTTGTTTAACTCGTTGGTAGTGTCGGTGGTAGCTGTTTTTGTCTGTGCCGGTGTGGGGTTGGCTGTATCTTTTGGTGCTGTCAGTGCACCGTATAGTAATGAGCCACCAGCAATAAAGATTGCGCCGAGGATGAGTAGAAACGTTTTTAATTGCGGGTTCACTGTTTTTGCTCCAGGGGGTTTTTAAAATCCTTGAACTCTATGACGAAATCAGTTGGATCGTAACCAAGTTCGCGAATTTTTTCGACAGCATAGAATCGATAGCGAGGTGACGGCGTTGCTACGGTAAGGGTTATAGACTGGTCATCATTTGTTTTGTAAGCGATTTTAAAATATGGGTCAACAAATGGCAGCTTGGTGGTGATGGGGTTGAGTTTAGAAAAGTATTCGCCATTTGCATTGGCTTCGATTGTTCCAAATGTTTCGTTTTGCTGATATTGCTCGGTGTTTTTTGCCGCCCATTCCTTTGCCTGGTCGCTTTCTGGCTGCAGTGACAGGGCGACAACATTCTGACTTTTTGCATCGCTAACCCGTACTTTACGTGTGATGGATGCAAAACCCTCTTTTTTGGCTGTCACCACGTAATCACCTGGTTTAATCCATCTAGTCCCGTTCTGTTCAGGGGTTTCGTTAAACAATATACTGACGTCACTCGGTACGGCGCGCACAACAACCGCTACCTTACCCTGTCTATCAACAAAAGATACGACAGACCATATGACAAGGAGTATAAAAACCATCGTGAGTACGATGATGATTCGTAACTTGTTTCGTTGCAGGAAGTCATAATACATGATTATAATTCTCCTCCGCTTGCCGTGATCTTTTTGCGATACCAGCGGAATGAACCATCAGTCACGCCTTCGTGTCCCTGCATTGGCGCTCGTTCGTCCAGTGATGCTGACACGATTTTACTCGCAAAGACCGCTTCGCCGACATATAAATAAGTGTGCGAATCATTGATTGCAACATCACCAGGCTGGCGATCACTGGCGTCGGTGGCACTGATTTGTTCCCAATTTTGTTGTAGCCACTTTTCCTGGATGCCGGTATAGCCTGCACCCGCACTTGTTTTGCCACCATAATTATATTTTGACTCAAACCCGCTATCGATCAGAATACGAGTCACCGCCCCACCGCAGTCAATACCAGGTAGACGGATGCCGCCCACATATTGGCCGTCGGCCTTTGCCCGTGTAACTGCTTGAGTGTACGCTTCGGTCATGTCGGTTGATCTAATAGTTTTGCCTTCGTATCCCGGCATGGCATTGGTTGATGATCCCGGTTGAATGTATTCTGGCCACGCATAGGCTTTAGTTGTTTTGCCCAAATCGCCACCCGAAAACTCGTTGCCAACACAGCTGCCACTCGCGGTCGATGTTTTCGACCCACCAGATCCCTCATCGCTCCCACCGCCAACCCAAGCATCATAAATCTTCTTAGCAGTATCCTTAACTGCGTTCACACCCCCACTCTCGCTACCGCTAGACAAAGTACTCACAGCTAGCCACTTGTCGCCATTAAAGAAAAACCCTACATCATGCTGTGCGGAGCTACCGAGTTCGCCCGTCTTGTGTGCCATCTTGTCTTTTGGTATGCCAGACGAGCCCCATTTGGTATTGATCGTCTGCGCTTTCATGGCGTTCATGATGGCAGTGGCATACTCTTGTTTGATTTTTCCGCCACCACTCTCTGACTGTTTGATAGCCGTCAGTAGTGTATCAGAGCCCTGCGCGGAAATCCTGTTTGGGTCAGTTGTACCCGATGATTCAAGCATCTTGCGTCCGATAGTTGCGTCGACGCCAAGGGTACTGGCAGTGGCGTTGATAGCGCCAAAACCGCCCGCCTTATCGATCAACCGGTTGGCTGCATCGTTATTTGAGTCTCGGATCATCAGTGTTAAATCACCCGCCACGCTCGAAAGAGGAACATTGTTGTTCGACAGTGCTGCCGCAACCAGCAGCTTGATAACGCTTGCCGAAGGTATTTGTCCACCAACACCGCCAGACGCCGAAGTGTCACCGCTGACGACAATGCTCAAACTAACACCCTGACTCTCAGCGTCGGCAACAGCCGCATATATTACTTTTTGGATCCTTTCGCTAGCACTAGGTGTACTTGCGTTACCTGATTGACTGCTATTCGACATATATTTAGCCGTTGATCCGGCAAGTGGGTCTTTATCGACGTAGGTGGTATAGAATTTGGTCGCATTGCCGCCGCGGTTGGTGATAACCTGCGCCTGGGAGTCGGCTGACTTTTCATATCCATCATGAACGATCACGGCCGCTTCGACAGGATCGTCAGTTGCCTTTAGCGCGACGAGGGTGTTGGTGTAGTCTTCGGACAATTCTTTCCAGGCGAAATTTAGCTGCCCGTTGATATCGGTAATATCAACGCCAAGCCCAGTGCTTTGCCCCGACGAATTACCATAAATATAATCAACAAGTTTGTCCTGGCGGCCTTTGGATGTCCACTGAACCAGCCCAAATCCAACGCCTGGCTGTGGTGTGTAGCCTAGTTGTGCGTGGGTGCTGCCCTGGATAATTGTCGGATCAAGTCCCGACTCGGCGGCCATGTTGCCCGCAATGCCCGATGCTTGGGCGAGGGTCAGGCCTTTTTGCATAAAGAATTTTAAGATGATTTCCAGGTTATCTTTGCCGCTGACTGTTAATAAACCACTGCCTGTCTCACTCGCGCACCGTGCGTCATAGTAGAATATTTGATTGGATGAAAAAAACTGTTCGTCAAAAGCAACTGCCTTGACGGTGTCGGCGACATGACAGGACAATACAATGACTGCAACGATAAACGAGAGGATTCGCCTACCCATTTGTCACCTCCTGTTTCTTGCGGGCGGTACCGAGCGTGGCGACCGGATCAACGGCTGTACCAGTAGTTGTTGGGCCTTCCCACATCTCAAAATACAGACGAGGTGTTCCGCTGCTGACCGGTGATATCCGGCCGATTTGTTGTCCGGCTGTTACTTTGTCACCAACCTTGACCGCGATAGAGTTGTCACCCAGGTGGCCGTATACGGTGCTGATTAATTTGCCGTTGATCCAGTGGTTGATGATAATTCGATTCTCGAGTCCTTGCTCTTTGCCAGCGGCAACAACGGTGCCATCGTAGACAGCAAAGATCGGGAGGTTTTCGGTCTCGGTCGGAGTGGCGGCAGTAATAGTAGTACCGTTTTTATCATTGCCCTCACCCGTGCCGAATGCTGTTGTTATCGTTCCTTTGTCTGTGGTTGGGAAAGACCAGCCGTCCACCACATTTCCTTTGCTACCATCTGTGTAGGTGGTGACATCATCGACGTAGGGCTGCGATTCTTCGTCCATGGATTCATTAATCGTTTTGTTCATGGTGAATGTACGGAACTGTTCGTTTAACGATTCTTTTTCCGGGTCGGTGCAGTTGCGGCCATCTGCTTCGTCGTTTTCGTTTGCGACGCCCCAGCCGGTTGTGCGATAGACGCATTCACTGAGGAACTTTGTGTAGTTCCATGATTGACCATTGTCTTTAGTGTCGCCCGTATCGCCATCGATGTTTCCTGTCTCGGTCATCCATATGGCGTTTTGCACCGGCTCGATATTCAGTTCGCTTTCGGTGGCACCGTAATGAACAACGCACATAAAATCAGCATTGATCCCAGCTGACAAAATATACGGGTCGTTACAGCTGAGGTAGTTGTCGGGAACACTCGCAGCCTTAGCGCTTGGGTTAAGTGAGGTAAGCGCTGTCGGGATAATACTTGCGACGTTCATCATGGCCATACTGGCACTTGCTTTTGACGACTCAACAAACGGTGCGACGGCAAATGCCAGGGATCCGAGGAATGAATAGCGATTGGTAATATCAAATGGTGTGGCGCGAGCGATATATTGCTCTGTTTCGGTATAGGCGGTTGTTGATGCGAGGTTTTTTTGGAGATATTGAGTACCTTCTGTTTTGTTGAGTGGTTTGGCACCGCGGAACTGGGCGATTTTACTCAGGTATGATGCTGTGCCAACACCCGTTCCTTGACCAAAGGGTCTGCCTGTCAGGTTTTTGAATAAACCGCCCGAGCTAATGTCAGCGATTTTACTGATAAAGTACGGTGTCGCTAATGACACCGCAACCGATCCCGCGATTCCGGCGACAGTCGATAATCCGAATGACCCAATGCCAAGCACAACGCCAAGCGCTAGGCCCGCACCGGTAACAAGTGGATTGTTGATAATATGGCATTTACTGCGGACGCCTTGGGGCGTGGGGTTATCGGGGCTGACGACTGTCGCGGCACTACTGAGTGTTGATGACAAAAGTGTTGGCGTGCCGGCGCCAAGCATGAACCGCCCATCACTGACGCTAACCTTATCCGGGACTTCTTTGTATGCCGCATACTTGTAGTACGACGATTCGAATGCCGTATCGCTACCCGAATTGAGTTTTGTCGCTATTGTTTCGGTATTACCTGATCGTGCTACCTTGTCTTCGTCTATGACGTCGCTGCTTTTTTCGGGAGTGGTCAAGAGATTTCCGATAAAGCTAACAGTCCCCTCGCTTGCTTCACCGGCACGAATAGAACTTTCGGTTGATAGCGCTCCCTCGAGCGCAAGCCGAGAAAGCTGCTCAGCCATTTGCAGTTGTCCGACACTGGCGCCGACACTGGCTATGGTATACATTGCACATGCATTTTGTGGAATGGAAAGTGCGCTAAGGCTGCGACTGGCGCCGCTTGCAAATCCGCTATAGCCACCACTTTCTTTGATACTTTTGATTAGACTGTCTGTTGACTTGGCGCTGTCTACCTGATCTGATGACAAGGGTTCGCCATCGGCAGCATAGACCTTGTTTTTCTTGTCGTCCTCCGACTCTACGATGGTATGTGTATCCACATCGGTGCCGTTGGCAATAGCGTCGTTGTATCGCCGTTGCCGTTCCTCGTCAGTGTCGCCACTAACGGGTAGTTTGCGTGCTTTAAGTCGTTGCAATACTTTGGTTACAACCTTGTCGGTCATCGTGGCAAACATGGGGTTGTAGGCCTTTGTTTGAGCGGCGCGAAAATCGATACTTTCCAGGCTTAGCCGGTGTAGTTCCTCGGCGGTTTTGATCGTCACCTTTTTGCCGCTCGTGTCGGTAAACTCCATGCTGGTGATCTGTCCACGGTTGGGAAGTATTTTTGACGGTTCACGAGTGACTTTAATACCGGCCTTTTCAAATTTTTTTACTTGTGCATCACTCATCGTAGCAAACCGACAGGCAATTTTTATGTATCCACACGATCCTTTGGTGACATCGCTTAATTTTGCATGCAGCAACTTCTCTGATCGTTGTTCGACAGCATGGAACTGATCGTTAAGTGCTTCGGTGAGCATTTGGGTGAACTGACTCAGTGCCATGGCAGGGGTGAAAAACACAGTCAAAAATCCGCCGCCACCAAAAAGTAGCATCAAGAGTGTGATAAGCGAACCTTTGCCGCGAAGTTTTCGCCCCACCCATCTTGATGTAATGCCTTTGGGCTGATTATTGCGGCGCGCATCGGCGGTTTGTGCTGGTGCACGGTATAGACTATTTAGCGATTTGATTTCGTCCTCGGCGGCTTTTTTTGCCTGCTCGGCCGGGGTACGACGAGATCCACCCCCTACCTCTGTTGCAGGGTTTAATCCATCGTCGAAATTGCTGTCAAAATCACCTGTACTCATCAAGAGTCCTCAATTCATGATTATTCTAACATAAAATTGAAATAAAGTACAGAGTATTGTAATTGGATATTTGTCTAAAGACCAACGATCGCAAGCTGGTCAGTGTTTATGCCCAACTCATTCAAATAATCAAGCGTTGCTTGCCTTTTCTTTTGTATGTCCTCTTGGGAATCGCTTCGGTTGATAAGTATTTGAATATTAAGCGTTTGTCCAACGAGATCAGTTGTACCATATAGGCTTGATGCAGGAAATGACGGTAATATATCGATAAGACGATTGCTGTAATCTGTGTCGTATTCGTTGTTCAATTTCCACGCATATACGTTTTCCGTATTGTTGGCTGACTTGCCAATAATAAACATCTCTCCACCAGATGCTACAAGCTGCTCAGGTTTTATATTATGTGAATAGAATATCTGGTATGCGTCATGCGTATTCGCATTGACGACAAATACCCCGTTATCTTGCAAGAAATATAACGTATCGCGACTTGCTATTGCATCGACATTTTGCGAAATTTCTTTGGATACATAGATGTCTCCCTTTTTTGTAAACTGCACAAGTCTTTTAAAGTTAAGGCCGTATATTTGGCCGTTATCCGTAACGGTTAAGTCAGAGAACAGTGAATCGTCCTCAAGTTTAGCAGCTGTCTCCGTATTACTTCCGAACTGCAGTGTCACAATTTCTGGCTGCACCTTGCTCGTGTCGTCAGAGGTGTCGCCTATATTTGTGGCGAGTCCCCGATAGCACATGACGGTATCGCCACTAATATGGCACATGGTCTGCTCCAAGGTTGCATTGTAGTCGGTTGGGGCGGGAATGGTTGTATAGGCAACGCTTGTGTCATTTCTGTCTCGAGGTGGTGTTCCTAGATGAATGACACCATTTTTCTCAACAAGAACGAAGCGGCTATTTTCCTGATTGGTGACATCTGTGAAAAGGCGCGCCTGGCCAAGCAGGGCGGCGTCTACGCCATCGGGATTTTGATATAGATGTTCCACTCCATTTTCGTTAATGTAGCTGATAAACCCTGGAGCGTCGGAGCTGGGCCCGTCAATATAGGTATTACCCAGAACACCACCCATATAAGACACGACCTGACCGTTGCGATACGGCAAGCTATTTGATACTGTTTGTATTGACCACTCTTTATCTTGTGGCGCATCGTAGTAGACTAATGCTGTCGGTTTGTTGCAGTCATATTGCATCATCCTATCAAGTTTTTTGCTGTAAGTTGTACAGGTATTTGACAGTGTCGAATTAAATGCGATCTTCTCTGCATTTTTGTCCCTGTGGAGCGTTACTTTTTTGTCCACATAACCGTACCATGGAATGGTGATCGGTGATTGGGTGCGAATATTATTATCCGTTGTCGCCAGTATGCTTTTTGCATCGCGTGGAATAATGTGCAGCCCTGGATTGCCAAGCTCATCGGTCTCTGTGTTTTCTCGATATATAAATATTCGTGGCTGCTGCTTGTCTCCAACTTGCGAAGAGTCAACTGTCACCGTAATGACCGCGTATGAAAAGAACAGCCTGATAAACACAAAGATAAGGCAGAAGAGAAGCGCTAGAAACGCAATACGTCGCCAGTGGTCAATAAAGAACTTGGTGATTAACTGTATGATTGTGTCTGTCATGACTTTACTCCAATATGTATGTGATCATCGTGTCCAGCGACATAGCTCGTGTGCTTGCCGTCACCCATTTTACTGTAGGGCAAATCTACGTTCCATATCAGTTCGATCAGACCAAGTTCGTCGTGATGATCGTAGAGATATTTAAACATGCGCTCACACTTATCTACCGACGGCCCGTCTCCCCTATTGGACTGCGAGGGTACCCTACAAGACAGGTCAGCTGCCCTGCCAACGGGATGGTTAATGTAATCGCAAAAATGTCCGCTATTCATATTCCACAGGACAGTTGGTTCCGCACCGGTATTTTCAGCTACGGCAATGACCGCACGTAGTAGGTTTGGGGTTACTCCCCCCGCACCCGGAGTTCTAACCCTGCAATCTGACTGTATCTCGTTGCTACCTGTTACTATTTCGCCTGTTGTGCAATTTGCGAGATCCTTATCACTCTTATCTTGCTGTGTGTCGGTTAGTTTTGACCCGCGCAGCTGTTTGAACTTAGACACAAGTGCGCTACAATCAGCGGACATTATGCCGCCACCCGAACTACAGTCACTGCTTGAGCTGCCACTAATAGCGGCTGCACCCTTGTATTGATCGTAGAATCGCTGTGCGTTACCGCCACGGTTCGTAATAACAGTGTCGGCTGAATCGCCAGATGCTTCATAGCCGGCGCTAGGTAGATTGAGGGCATCAAAGCGTGAGTTGCCTGCAGTATTGGGTGTTTTTCCGTGGACGACGATGGCAGCGTCTACCGGATCGGTGACAGTCTTGAGTTTATCAAGAGTTGCCTTGTAGATTGGTCCGTTTAGTTCCTGCCACGCAAATCCGAGCTGTCCGCCTAAATCGGTTATGTCAACACCTTGCTGTTTTGTATAGTTAACGAGCGGACCTTGTCGGCCGGTAAATGTCCACTGCACGAGTCCGAACCCAACTCCGTTTACGGGGGTGTAACCCTTGGGTGCAGTTCCACCTCCCTGTATAATATCTGGTCGAAGGGTTGACTCTGCCTGCATATTACCGGCAATGCCCGCTGCTTGAGCGAGGGTTAGTCCTTTTGACATAAAGAAATTCAGGATTTTTTGCAGATTGTCTATCCCTGCAAGTTGTATACTGCCAACACCCCCATCGCAGCTACAGCTGCCGCCACCTCCACCCCCAGGTGCTGTGGTGATAGTGTCACTTGTGTCTGGTGGTGTCACGGCTGCGGTTGACTGGAATTTCCCATACGCTTCATCTGTGCGTTCTGTCGGTACGTCGCCTTTGATTTTTTCGATGATCTTGTCCATTTCGGCATCTCCGGGATATTTGAAAAGCGCCAGATCCGCACCAGCCTTCAGACTGCCTGCAACTAGTGTCGGGAGATCAATGCTACCCTCTTTCCATCCGGCGATCGCAGAGAGGTCATCGGTAATAATCGTGCCACCGAACCCAATCTCTCCGCGAAGTTTTTCTATAAGTCGCGTATTCATTGGTCCTACAACGCCATTTTCGCCACCCAAACCAATGATCTTAGCGTTGGTCAGCATGACCATTCCGGAGTTCTGATTCGCAAGTGCCTGAAATGGCTTGAGATCATCGCCAAGTTTGTTAAAATCGAGTGTGACGGCTCGATCGTCTGAATGATAAGGAGCCTGTCCTAGACCGGGAAAATGTTTATAAGTGGGTATTACACCGCCTGCGCTCAGACCTTCGGCAAATGCGCCTGCTTTCTCAATAATAGTCTTTGTGTCGGCACTAAATGCTCGAGATAAGCCACCCATCTTGTCCCGAAGGTGATTATTTGGGAGCTCTGGATGATCTATGTCGAGTACTGGCGCGAAGTCTACCTCTATCCCGTATTTCTTCAGCTCCCCCGCTACACGCTGCCCTTCATTTTTTAGGTTCTCAGTGTTCATTTGACCAAGTTGAGATGCCGCCGAACCCTCAATTCCATAGCGTGACACGTTGCCACCTTCTTCGTCTGCCATTGGCACGAACGGTTCACCGGCCTTTGATTTTGCATTGTCAAAAAACGCCTTATCGAACGCTTTACCATTCCCGTACATAGCCATGCCACCAAACTTATATTTTTGAATTGCGGCAAGCGCCCCCGCTGTGTCCCCGCCGTCGAACATGGGTATGAGTACTTTTGTTATCTTATCGATGTCGGTATTGCTCACCGGTGTTGCTGTAGCTGTGCTGGTCGTCTCGCAGCCCGGTTCAAACCACAGTTCATTGTTAAGTGCGCGATAGGTATATGTCGAAGCGGCGTATGCTGTTTGCGAAGTTGCTATGACACACGTGAGCAGCAACAGGATGACTTTTTTAAGGCTGGCAATTGTCGGTCGAAAAGCCATTTACAGATTAATCTCCGACGGCCACTGGTTTGTTATCCAGTAGTTGGTTGAATCCATATGAAGGTGGTTGCAGGCATCTAAGAATTGACCCCCGTTTGCCTGACCAGGGAGGGCTGGGGACGTTGTTGTTTTCCAACAAAGTGCTCCTTGTCCAAACTCAAGCCTTCCAGGTTTCGCGTAGCCACCAATATACTCTTCGAAGCTTTTAATATTTGGCTCGTCCGATGCAGACCAAGGACTGTTTCCACAGCTACCAAAGCAGTTTTGGAAGTCCTTGTCCAGGGGCTGAATGCCGTTTATGTCAATTGCCATGCCGTGGCTGTGAGGGCCGCCGTCACAGCCGTGTGATTGAGCAGATACCCCAAGTGTTATTTTGAAACGGTTTGCACCATAGAGAACGTACTTGAGCAGCGCGGTGTCAACATCCTGGTGGGAGCAAGTATCTTTACCTGTGTCAGCGATTGCTTTAATGTCATTGTATGCGCCACCTCCTTTTCCTCCTTGAAACTGCAAGTTTTTGCAGTTAAGAATCTTTTGCGCAAGCGCCTTGGCGTCACCATCAAGGTTGCCGTCGCCACAACTCTTTTCTCCGTCCTTTGGTGTATCTGTTGCGGTGCCCCCGTCGGCGGGCTCATCTTCCCAGCATTTTTGATTACTATCGGCGATGCCCAGCTGTGTTTCGCACATCGCGTAGTAATAACTAAAGTATTCAAGCTTTGTCTTCATCTCAGAACTTTCCTTGCCCTCGCCATCCTCTCCAACGCAGGCGTTGCCATTATGCCATGCCATACGTTCGCCATTTGTTTCGGATATAGAGTCTACATCGTCACCAGACCATGTTGTGGTGCCGAGTGGATACACTCTATCCTCTGTACAATACGCCTTGTACATCAGGTATTCGTTATCGTAGTCCTTCTCTTCGTAATTTTCAGGGTCAACAGATGTGGGATATTGATCATAGTCGCGTGGTTTGCCCGACCCATCATGCAGAATATAGCCGTCGGCGTTCGGATCTTTTGGATCCTTTTTGCCGTTGTCTTGCATCCAGTCGACTACTTCATCCCACTTGCTTGAATCGCCGCTTGCCATTGCTTTTGCACGGTCCACGTTGTTTGTTGGCATAACATCGATACTTCTTCCGTATA
>CAZCYG010000014.1:0-11315 GCA_964502795.1 uncultured Candidatus Saccharibacteria bacterium
TCGAAGACAAATTCGGAAAGAAAGAAGCTCCGACGCAGATCCAGCAGCAGGCTCCCGCTCAGCAACAGGCTCCTGCGCCATCGCCGGGCAAATAAGCATAAGAACAAAAAACAGCACTTCAGGCTTTACCAAAGAGGGCGGTTCGGAAACGGATCGCCCATGTTTTTGGAAGCGGTTCACTAGTAACACCATTGTTGCCAAGCTTTCCACTTGTACCAAGTCCCCAGCACTGGATTCTGCCGTTGGCCACATTGCAGGTTGATGACGTACCAGCATCGACATTAATAGTTGCCTTACCGCCATTGTCGCCACCATTAATCAGCTGTGGCGTCGAGGTAGATGCCCCAACGACAGCTCCAAGCTGACTATCTGTGTTGAGTCCCCAGCAATAGGTTCTACCCTGCAGATTGGCGCATGCATGTGAATCACCAGCAGAAATAGCATCTGCCTGCATGGAGCCTGCCGCACTGGTCAGGGCAACCGGGCTTGTCTGGCTGGTATTATTACCATTACCAAGTTGTCCGCTTAGGTTTTTGCCCCAGCAACCGACAACGCCATTGATGATGCCACAGCTAAAGTTTGTACCGGCACTAATACCAGTAAATGTTGCCGTTGGAATTGTCGCAACTCCTGCGGCTGCAGTTCCTCCCGTTATTTGTGTCGGATCAGCGCTTGTGCTCGTCGTACCAATGCCCAGCTCGCCCTGAGTGTTACTACCCCAGCAGTAACCGTTGCCATTTGCAACGGCACAGGCATGGGTTTTGCCCATGCTGATAGCGCTCACTTCTTTGCCGGTGAGGATACCGCTGTTACCGGATACTGGCTGTGGTGTTGTGCAGAATTTATTGCCAGGATTTGAAACGTCACAGCCGTTACTGTTGCCTATACCAAGTTGCTTGGTGTCGTTTAATCCCCAGCAATATGCTTGATTGTCGGCAATTGCACAGGTGCCTGCATCGCCTGCGCTAACATCAGTGACATATTTGCCAACAAAACTCGATACCAGCTGAGGTGAATTACTATCAGTGCCACTTGTACCAATACCCAATTGCCCGTAGGTGTTATCTCCCCAGCAATATAGTTGTGCATTTGATATCGCGCATGTATGATTTGTACCTGCACTTACCTTTGTCACAACCGTATTGGCAGGAAATACTGATACGGGTACGAGTCGATCAACGGTGTCGCCAATACCCAATTGCCCGTCAGCGTTCTTGCCCCAACAGAACAACTGGGCATTTACCGTTGCGCATGAATGATCACCACCAACACTAATAGCACCCGACGCGACACCGGTACCAGAGCTTGATCCGAAAGTAGAAGATGCTACTAATTGAGGGTATGTTATGTCTCCAATGAGTGCTCCATTTGCGAGCTGACCATCATTTTCATGTCCCCAGCAGAGAAGCGATCCATTGGCGACAAAACAAGCATGTTTATAGCCAACGCCAATTTTTGTCGGTATTCGACCAGTCATGTCGGAGGTGGTAATGACAGGTTGCCAGTTGTTGGATCCTGAGTAGCCTGTAGCAGTGTAGCTACCTGCGCCTGAACAGTAGATAATGCCATTGCTAATTACGCAATCCAGGGAATCATCAGGTGTGAGATCAGTGTTCTCGAGCCCACCATCATATGACGTAATATTACCGGTGTAATAGGTGGTTGGCGTAAGCTGGGCTGGGATACCGAAGGCAGAACCACCCCAGAGTGGTCGCCAGTTATATCCCCAACAAATCATATTACCTTGAGCGATACCGCACCATGTTGCATAGGTAGCTCGGGCGCTGAAAGGATCCACCATTTTTCCAGCAAGGGCACCGGTGTTTGTCAGTTTGACACGGTATAAGGTAGACCATCCGCCATCATTCGGATTACCCCATTCATAGAATTGCCCATTCGCTATACCCGCGCCCTGGCCTTCACCGACAGCGATCGAAGTCATCTTTTTTTGATAGAGCGGGCTGCCGGTTTCGACGCTGCCGGATTCGGTGTGGTAACCCCATAGCGGCGTTGGCAAATTGCGGTCATCCTGATCGGGACTGCTACATACGTAGTATCCGAAAAACCAACAATATTTAGCTTGTCCTAGCTGTTGATTATGATTTTCACCCCAGCAGTATCCAACGCCATCAGCAATCGCACAAGCGGATTTAGGACCATAGTAAGTACTATCCGTTAATGACAGACTGGTAATTTTGCGACTAGTAGCTGCTGTTACGGGAAGTGGATTCAGTTCGTTATTAGGTGAGGTTGTCCCAATACCCAGCTGTCCAAAGTCATTATCTCCCCAGCAATATAATTGTGCGTCGGCAATTGCACAGGTATTCCAGTGACCTGCAATAACTTTCGTGACAATTTTGCCGTAAAAAGGATCGCCTGGATTAGAAGCGGCAACTAGTTGCGGAGTTGTTTGATTTGTGGCATTGCCAATGCCTAACTGACCGACGACATTTAATCCCCAACAGTACAGTTTGCCATTGGCAATAGCGCAGCTGTGCGACTCTGTAGATAAGTCAGTAATAACGTCACCGTCCGCCAGTGCCAGGTTTGTCATTGTGCTGGGGAGTGTGATTTTTTGCGTCACATTTTTCTGTGCGATGGTGATGCCACTCCGAATGACTCTCACTATTCCTACGGAGGTTGCTGTCAACCGACCGCCTACGATAGGATCTTTGGTAACGGTAAATGTGCTTTCCCACTCGTCGGTCTTGTGCGAGTACGCTATAGTGCCCTGCGTAACACCTTTGCAGTTTTTGTCCGGTGTAAGCATTGTCCAATTAACTTCGTTGGCTGCAATGCAGCTGCGGGTGTAGGCGATGCCCGATTGGGCGGCTTCTTCTGCGATTGACATATAAACCTGACTGTTCAGACTAATGCTTGCACTGGCTATGTACTGCAAAAAGATAGTCGAAATAGTCAAGATTGCAAGACTGAGCATGATTGTTGCGGGTAATATATATCCGGATTCAATGGATTTTCTCATATAGTATCTCCGTTCACGCGTGATATGCGGATCATACTTGAATTATTATTTGCGACAGTCACTGATATTTTGACGCTGCGCGCTGCGGCAACAAGCGCAGCACTGGCGCTATCGTATTGGTTAGGTATAGGGCTAATACTGTTGGGGTCGGCATAATAATCAATAGAAAATGAGGTGACCTTAGTAAGGAGTTTGGTATCAGTTCCCTCGCAGCCATAACCACTTGATCCTGTGGCGCAAGTTGTTTTTTGTGCTATGGTACCGCTGCATGGTGTTGAGCTATTTTTTAGTGAGCGGCGATAGAGTGTTCCATCTTTGACAAAGTATATAAGGTTATTTGTCAGTGGTGTCGAGCAGTCGATGCTGCTGAGTATGAGCATCCTGTTCGCATCACTCGCTAGCGCAGTTGTTGCGTAGTTTCGTGTAATCAGCACACGGCTTGTCGGCGTTGCTGTTCCGGCACCCTGCCAGCTCCACGCATCGCTTGTCACATAATTATCATCCGGACCAAAAGCATCGGCATTGTCATTTGCGGTTCTGAAGTCGACTGACATGGATACATCTTTTCGTATGATATTAAGCGCCGTCTTGAGATCGCTTATTTGTGTGATCGATTTGAGACCCGAATTGTTGGCTGTATATAAATCGTCGAGCGGTCCAAATAGTAACGAAAGCAAAATACCTGTCACAATCGTGACAACCAGTATCTCTGGGATGGTAAAGCCACTACTATTTGACATACGCTGCATGAGTAATACTTTCTGACCCGTAGGTAACGATTGAAATTATCTTGGCAGGCATGTTTGCATCACAACCACGGGGATATATCACAAGTAATTTCTGGATGACTCCAGTGCTGGGTAGCGGTGTAGTGACTTGTTCTTTCGCCAGGTTACTATTTGGCGATCCGTCACCATTCCACTTTGGTGTCAATGCGCCTGATTCGTCGGTTGCAATGACGCTTCCTGCTGTCAAAGGGTCCAGGGATGGGTTGGTGTAGGTATTGTTTGGGCTGCTCGCGCTACCATCGCAGGCAGCGGTCGTTGCGGGTATGAGTGCCCGGCTGCTTACCTTTTGAAGATTTGATGATGCCATGTCATTAGCGATTGCACGTTTAGCAACGGCTGCCTGCTGAGCCTGAGTGGTCATAAAAGCTTGAAAAAAGAATATCATAAAAAGAGACATCACGACGAGCGTGACGATAAGCTCGGCAACAGTAAAGCCCGCTTCTTTTTGCCTGTCCACAATAGTGCTTACGAATGGTATATCAGAACTTCCACTCATTAGAATATAGGCCCTAGTGCATACGATGATGACGGTACTTGGTATACAGTCGTTTTTAAAGGTGTTAGAGAGTTTGCTGTCGGCGGGCTGCCAGTACCAAGCTGACCACTACTGCCATCGCCCCAGCAAAGGATGACAGCATTGGCGATAGCGCACGATGTTTTAGCGCCTGCACTGATTGCTGTTGCTGACCGTATTTCTCCGCTCTCATTCATATCACCACTGATGATAGCGACACTAGCACTTGACCTGGCTGTTGTTGCGTTATAGCCAAGGCGTCCATCTCCGCCATCGCCCCAGCAGTACATATTGCCATTCGTCTTAGAGCTGCCACCGTTAAGGAGTGCACAGGCATGGCTAGAGCCTGCCGATATGCTTGTTGCATAATATCCTCCAGCCGCTCCCTTGAGTGCGGTTGGTGTAAGTGTATCTGTGGCTGCAGTTGTATTTTGTCCTGTGCGGCCGTTTGCATTATTGCCCCAGCAAGAAACGGTCGCATTGATGATCGCACAGGTAAAGTCAGATCCGGCTGACACCGCAGACACAGAGGGGAGTACATTGTTGGGGCCTCTGGGTGAATTCGCGGTACCCGTGTTGATAAGTTGAGGGGCATTGTAGCTTGTATAGTTGCCTGTCCCCAGCTTTCCATTCCCATTATCACCCCAACAGTAAAGGTCTGCATTGGCAATAGCGCAGGCATGCGTAACTCCCATTGTGATTGCTGTTATGGATTTGCCAATCAAGGGGTTGCTGGTCTTTTTGGGAGCATTGTAATTGGTATAATCACCTGTACCCAGCTGCCCGTAGCTGTTATTGCCCCAGCAGTATGCTGTAGCGTTGGCAATTGCGCAGGTACTGGTATCGCCAGCGCTTACATCGGTAATACGGACACCGGTACCAGTGATACCGAAACTAGTAACAGGCTTGGGAATTGTCTCAAAACCACCAGTAGTTCCAATACCTAATTGACCATTAGTATTATCACCCCAGCAGTAAAGATCACCGTTGGCGATAGCACAAGTATGATTTTTGCCAGCGCTTACTTTTGTGACGTTTTTGCTAAGCAGTGGCGAAGAAGATGAAGATGAAACCGCTCTAGGCTGATCAACTTCGGACGTATTGCCCATGCCCAATTGGCCCTTGTCATTGCCGCCCCAGCAAAATAGCTTGCCATTTGCGATACCGCATGAATGTTCCTCGCCGACACTGACGGAATCATGGGCAGCAAATTCGTTTGCACCCTGTGTACCAATTGTCGTACCAGTACGAGTCGGGGTGTCTAGGCGACCTGAGGTTGTTCCATTTGCAAGGACTCCATGGCTTGCATCACCCCAGCAATATAATCTACCGTTGGCGACGACACATCCATGACTACGACCGGCTGCGATTTTCGTTGCGGTTTGCCCGTCCAGCCCGGTCGTTGTTATGAGAGGACGGAGTTGCTGATACCAACTAGGTATGACACCTGTTCCTGTGCTTGAATTACCAGGATTGCCGGCACATTTACCTATGCCTGCATCTATGACACAGTAAAGTCCAAGGGTTCCTCCACTATCAGAGTATTCGCCGTTATCGCTATCTGTCACATTTGAATTTGGAAGTGCAACCCAGGGTGCTCTAAAGGAATCAAGCCAGAAAAGTCCAAATGCCGGAGTAGTACCAAAGCAATAGAAATTTCTATTGGCCATCCAACAGCCTTCGTTTGTTGATACATCCCATGTTGCATGGTCAAGAAAGGTGCCTGCCGCAGCACTACCTGGTGAGTTTGTCGCATCATAGCTGTTTGTGTATGACATTATGCACAGATTAGCTACCCATAGGGTAGTATTGGCAGCAGAAAACATTCCCGTGTACGTTGAACACAATGCTTGAAGGCCAGCGAACAGGGGAGCGGGTACGCCCCAACAATACATTGTACCCTCGGCAACGAGACAGCTGTCGTGTGAGCTGGCACCGACGCGGATTGCTTTTTTACCTGCGAAATCACCTGTATTGTCGCTATAGCCCTTAACAAGTGTCGGCTCGTCGTAATCTGGATATATACAGTAGATGCCTGGTATGGGCAAAAGATAATTAGGGTTAAGAGGAAGGGGTATACAAGCACCGCCAGTTAATTGTCGGTACTGACCGTAGCCCCAGCACGACACTGATCCGTTTGCAGTAAGTGCACAGGAGTGTTGAAATGAGTTAGCGAATACCCATATGAGACCGGCAGGGTTGTTGTATGATGCGGTACCTATGTCTGTCACATATTGAGCATTGAGCGGACCGCTAGAAGTTTTTGGGAAATTTGCTCTTGGCTGTGTTTGATCTGCAAGTGGAGTCCACCCACCTTGATCATTACCCAGCTGGTGTACGTTGTTGCCGCCCCAGCAATATGGCATGCCATCAGCAATAGCGCAAACTGACGAGTCTGACACGGAGACTTTAGTGACTGTTTTGCCTGCAAGTTCACCTTGTACAAGAGTTGGTACTGCTTTGTCTGTTTTTGTGCCGTCACCCACCTGACCATTAGAATTGCCGCCCCAGCAGTAGAGTTTGCCGTTCGCGATTGCACAGTCAGTCTTGTCATTTTTGATCGCAGTGATTGACTGCCCGGTAGACGTATCTCTTTCTTCAAATGCGTTCGTGAGACTCATACTGAGCTTTTTTTCGTATGTTGCGAGTTTTACGCCGCTACTATTTACTACCTCAACGGTTCCCGTGGAGACAACAATATTTTGTGCATTTGCTGGAGCAACACTAAATTTTGATCGCCACTCGGTACCGTTTACTGTCACATATGCTGACCCGGCTGAACTTGCACCAGTACACGTAGTGTTTGGTTTTAAAGAGTCTGTTGTCCATGATTGGCCTTGGCTCAGGCAGCTATCGGCAAATGCAATTCCCGAACGTGCCGCTTCCTCGGCTATGGCATTGTAGTTTTGCTGATTGAGCACCTGGCTAGATATTGCGGTGAATCGTAGGAACACGCCACCGATAATAGCAATCGCAAGTCCCAACAGTATTGTTGCGGGAAGGAGATATGCCTGACTATAGCTTTTTATACTGTATTTCATTGTTTAGCTTCCATTTGTCCGTTTGATTCGCATTTTACTTGTCACAGGTTTTGAACTGCCCGGAGTATTGATTTTAATTGTGATCTGTATTGCTTTAGCACTAGAAGGAGTTGTGGTTGTATTAGAGGATGTTGAAGCGTAGTAGACGACTGAGAAGCTATCAACATTTGAGAGTAATTTAGAATCAGTCGCCTTGCACCGAGGATAGGTGGTCGTAGATGTACCGGCGGGGCATGTTTGTTTTTGGTCCCAGGTAGCTCCGCCACAGGTTGTCGTGAGTCCCTCTTTGGTGAGTGCGCGGCGATATAGTGTACGATCTTTGACAAAAAAGATGTAAGTACTGTACTGCTCTACACAGGTTGGGTCAGTGGATGTGTTTGCCTTTAGTAGCGTTTTGTTGCCGCTCACATCAGTCGATGTCGCGTAGTTGGTTGTGACGAGCGTACTGCTGTTGCTGGCCCATGCGGTACCAATTGGGTCAGTGGCAGATTTAGCCGAATCATAATCATAACTAACACTGATCGATGCGGTTTGCCGGATTGACTGCATGGTACTGTTGATATCAGAAGTAATAATTGTCGATTTCAAGCCTTGATTATTTGCTGTATACAAATCGTCGAGTGGCCCGAACAGTAATCCGATGAGTATGCCAGTCACAATAATAACAGCAATCAGTTCAACAATAGTAAAGCCGTCAGCAGATTTGTCTGACGACCATCTATTTGTAACGAATCTAGTTAACAAATGCTGCACGACGAACGCTCTCCGATCCATAGCTTACGACTGACACGATAGTAATGGGCATCTGTGGTGAACAGCCCTGAGGATACAGCACACGTAACTCCTGTGTCGTGTCGCTTGGGAGTGGAGTATCGGTGAGAGACTCCTCCGCAATGCCATCAGTGGCACCTCCTGAGACTGCCGCCGAAGCCCATGTTGGTATACCGGCTGGTTTATTTGTTGCTACGATACTTCCCCCATTAGTCACCAATGTCGAGTCAATTTGTAAGTTGTTCTTATTACCGGTAGCGGAGATATCGCATGCTGGCAACCCCGTTTTCGTACTAATCTTGCTCAGATTGGTCGTTGCAATGTCGTAAGCAGCCGCTCGTCTGGCGATAGCAAGCCGCTGTGATTCATTGGTGCTGTATGTCTGGAAAAACATTGTCAAAAATAGCGACATGACGATCAAAGCCACAATCATCTCGGCCACGGTAAATCCACGTTCCCCTATACGCTCACCCATAGTGCTATTGCTAGAGTACCAGACCCAACCCTCCTTATCAATCAGTTGCGCTAGGCTTTTGCCGTTGCTTTTGTGTTTTTCGTGTCTTTTGGCCATTTTGAATCGTCAAATCCTAGCCAGATCAGCCATACGATAGGCACAAAGATGGCCAGCAGGACAAACCAGTCTTCCTTGCCAAGTTTTTTGCCAATATGGTACATGGCGATGTAGACAAATATTACCGATACGATATTCACTAGTGGGATAAACGCGAGGATTGACCAAAAGCCTTGCTGGTTGCCCAGCTCGAGTATCTTCCATGTGTTGTATACGGGAACCCAGGCGATCCACTGCGGAGTGTCGGATTTTTTGAATACGCGGCCAAGCAAAAATGCGCTAACAGCGTACGCAATGACCGCAAAGACAAGTATAAAGAGCAAAAAGACGCCAAAAAATGCTGCTCCCGCAAGTGAATTACCGTCAACGCTCGGACTTGGTGCATTGTAGTCATACATATAGTTATAATCCATCCCCTCACTCCTTGTATTAAGTGGATCCATTGTACCACGACAGATAGCAAAATGGCAGCAAATTTGCTACTCTGTAAGAGATGACAAAAATACTTAGCGGAACTGAACTTGTCAGTTTTATTAAAGAGCGCCAGGCACGGCAGGTCCGGGCGCTGCGTCAGGCGCATCATGTTGCGCCGCGGCTGGCAATTGTGCAGACGATTGATAACCCAGTTATTGATTCATATGTTGCGCTCAAAAAACGCTATGGTTCGGATATTTTGATTGATGTCGAACTATACAAGATAGACCAGGACCAATTGCCAGGTGTTGTTGATCGGTTAAATCATGATGCGTCGACACACGGGGTGATCATCCAGCTGCCGCTTGCGGACGAATCGGCCACCCAGGCGTCTGTCGATGCGGTCGCACCTGAAAAAGACGTCGATGGGTTGGGGCAGGGGGCCATGTTTGATCCTGCCACGCCTATGGCGATCAATTGGCTAGTTGCAGGCTACAACGTGCAGCTGGCTGGCAAAAAAATCGCGATTATCGGAAATGGTCGCCTGGTGGGTAGACCGCTTAACAGGATCTGGACAGAGTGTGGCTATGACGTCACGGTGTTTGATCGCAGTAGTGATGATATGCTGGCGCAACTACCTGAATTCGACGTGATCGTTACTGCAGCGGGATCACCTCGATTGATTAATTCGTCTGTCGTTAAACATGGAGCGGTTGTGATTGATGCCGGGACAGCTGCCGAACATGGCAAAATTGTCGGTGATGTTGCCGATGATGTTAGGGAACGTGACGATATCATCATGACGCCTGAAAAGGGCGGTGTGGGGCCACTCACGGTTGCGGCGTTGTTTGACAATGTTATCCGCGCCGCGCAAATGACGATTGGATAGATCAGTCCAGGTGCAGTACTTCTTTGACTTTTGCCACAACCTGGCTGGGGGTCAGTTCTGCCTTGACGATGTATTCGTGAACATTCAGGTCCTTCAGGCTTTTGGGTGATTCTTCAACACCAAGGTTGGTTAGGATAATAACGGGGATGTTCTTGCCCCAATCTTTTGATCGGATGTGCTGTAGCGCTTCGTCGCCGTTCATTTCAGGCATTTGTAGATCAAGCAATATGATATCTGGGCGAAATGATTCAACAAGAGTTATCCCGGTCTTGCCATTGTTAGCCACTTCCACATCAAACCCTGCAGTCTCCAGCTTCATACGGTACATTTGGTTAATGACAGCGTCGTCTTCGATGATAGCAATTTTGGTCATATTAGAATTGTATCACTATTCGTATAGATAACATGTTATTTGTCACTGATGATTTTGCCGTCACGCATCGTGATTCGACGCCATGCAAGCGGTTCGTCATGCGTAATAGTGACAACGGTTGTGCCGTGGTTCTCGACAATCCGGCCTAGTTGTTCGCTTGTTTTTCGCTTTAAATCCCCGTGAAGGTTAGCTGTTGGCTCGTCGAGAAATACAAATCGTGGACCTGTTGCAAAACCTCTGGCGATTGATATACGTTGCTTTTGACCTCCAGCTAAATTATTTACTTTTTTGTTCAATAAATCAGCTATATCGAGCTCATGACAAATTGCATCAAGTAATTTAGTATCAGGTTTGACACGCTTTATTTTTAAGGGAGTGAGTATGTTGTCTGCCGCTGTCAGGTGGTCGATCATATTTGCATCTTGCGGAACAAAGCCAACGAGCCGGTGTCTTACGTTGTAGCCATCAGGTAGGTCGATTACATCTCCACTTTCTCTATTATAAACTGAATGCACGACAGTCCCATTATAGCGAAGAACGTCATCAGGATTGCCATCCTCTGCAACATCGAACCGAATGCCGCAAAGAGCAGTTGCAAAAAGGGATTTACCAGCGCCCGACTCACCCTCGATGGATATGTATTCACCTTGATTTAAAGTGAGACTGACATTATCAAGAAGTGGCGTAGCTGTCTGGTCAAAGGTACTCAAATTATGGGCTTTTATCCGCATGTCGTACAGGGCTGGATCATAATTTAGCGTTGTCATGCTGCGCTCCTTAGTTGTTTTGCCACGTTTGTCTTGTCGATTGCGCGGTTGCTTCGCCACGATGCGATCAACGATGTGGCTGCAAAGGCACCAAATCCAGCGCCTAATGCTGACAGGTTAACATACTGCTCAAATCCATACATTGATGAATTATTCAGCGCCGTAAATCCTACCGTTGTAGCGGCAAACACAGGCGTGGCTATG
>CAZCYG010000015.1:0-10663 GCA_964502795.1 uncultured Candidatus Saccharibacteria bacterium
GCGTGATAGGCCAACTTCACTACGAGCCCTCAGTATGTTTTGCCTAAGCTCCACGTATCATACCAACTTTCGGTCTCTTATTCAAGGGTAAGAGTATCTCTATGCGTAGGGTTTTGCACCCTTTCACTTCCTGTGTCGTAAGTGTTATAATCAATCGACGAGTCAGTATGCCGCTGTAGCTCAGTTGGTAGAGCGGCGCTTTCGTAAAGCGTAGGTCTCCGGTTCAAATCCGGACAGCGGCTCCATTTAGAAGAATACGTATGAAACAACAACTTGTAACATCAGCTAGACGAATTTTTGAGGATAGATATCTTGCTAGTCTTTTATTAGGATTTATCTTTCTATGCATCGGCAGTATCGCCTATCTTTTGCTACTCATTCACCCCACGGAATTGCAAATTGTCGTACATTACACAACTTTTGGCTCGACAAATTTTTACAGGGATAAATGGTACTATCTCCTTACCTTTGTCGCCTTTATTATTCTTGTTGCAGTTACACACTCCGTTTTAGCGTACAAGTTATTGGGTGCTAAGGGTAGGCAGTTTGCAGCGGCATTTTTATGGCTGGGCATTGTAATCGTTGTTATGGCAGTAACAATGAGCTATCAGATCATGAAGGTAGCTTCACTGTCGTAGTTATGGCACAGGTTGAGATTCCTCTCGGAAAAAGAACTCGTCAATATAGATTCTTTGAAATGCTGCCAGGTATGTTAAGTTATGGGGCGCTCCTGCTGCTTGTTATCTTATCTCTTATAAATCCCCTCTACGCTGCTATATATTTACTTATTGTTATAATAACAACACTAATTAAAGCCACCTCTATTGCGTATCATACGATTAGTGGCCATAGAAAACTCGTTCAGGCACAGCGTGTTAATTGGCATGAACGATTGCTACAGCTTGAGGAACCAGAAAAATATCATAGTCGTTTTCAGCCCGGTCATAGTTTTGGGTCCCATGATCACAAAGCAAACCTGAGTGATATCGCGGCAAATCCGACAATGTACCCAAAGCCTTCACAGATTTATAATGTAGCAATTATAGCAACGTACAATGAATCGTATCAGGTGCTGCAGCCTACTATACAGTCGCTTGCGGACACAACCTACGTCAAAAAGAATCTCATCGTTGTCATTGCATACGAAGAAAGGGGTGGCGACGCTACTCGTGCTGTCGTAGAACGTCTGGCAACTGAGTACAAGGATGTCTTTAAGGCCATTCTGTTAGTAAGGCATCCAAAGAATATCCCCAATGAGGTTATAGGTAAAGGTGGAAATATTACCTATGCGGGTAAGTATCTTAAGCAATGGATACAAGACCAGCATATAGCATATAGAGATGTGCTTATTACAACACTTGATGCAGATAATCGACCTCATCCAGCATACTTTGATTATCTTACGTATGAATATATTATTCATCCTGACAGAAAAAATCTGTCGTATCAGCCGGTCTGTCTATTTATGAATAATATCTGGGATGTCCCGGCGCCAATGCGTGTCATTGCAACGGGTAACTCATTTTGGAATATCATCAGTTCCATGCGACCCCATACGTTGCGTAATTTTGCTTCTCATTCTCAACCAATGGATGCACTTGTCGAGATGGATTTTTGGAGTACACGAACAATTGTCGAGGATGGACATCAGTACTGGCGGAGTTATTTCCACTTCAAAGGAGACTATGCGGTCGTGTCATTGTCTGTACCTATTTATCAGGATGCTGTTTTATCGTCAACCTACTTGCGTACATTAAAGGCTCAGTTCATTCAGCTGCGACGCTGGGCATATGGTGCGTCGGATATTCCATATGTCGCAACGCAGCTTTTTACAAAAAAAAGGCAGGTTCCTTTTGTTGCCACACTGGCCAGGTTTGTACGTTTGATTGATAGCCACGTATCGCTATCCAGTGCGGCAATTCTCATCACGGTGGGTGGATGGATTCCTCTCCTTATTAATGGCGAAGCATCTCATAGCATTGCAGCGCATCAACTACCCGAAGTCATCAGCAGCATACAGCAGATAGCACTTATAGGATTGTTCATCACGATCTTTTTGGCATTTAAGATGCTTCCTCCACGTCCACTTCGTTACAAACGACATCGAACAGTTTGGATGATGCTTCAGTGGCTTCTGATGCCCATAACATCACTGCTGTATAATTCAGCATCGGCATTTACGGCACAGACCGCATTACTATTTGGTCGTTATTACGATAAATTTGACGTAACCGAAAAAGTAACCGTTGAACATGTTCGTAAAAAGTAAGTATACAAGAAGAAGTAAGAGAATTATTCGGTAAAAATACTTACTTCTTAGAGCGTATTTGTATTGTCTGGCTCGCTTCGTTCCAGGGGATGTTGTATTCGTAACCCAGAGAGAAACGATCAAGAGCAGATACATCTTTATTGGTAGTGTGTGTTTTGGACTTGGTAGCCATAATTCTATATTAACACAAGCAATATAATATGTCAATGGAACAAAATATAACGGACCATATCATACGTGAGATAAGATTTAATAATATGTACTTCAGCAGCTAGTGGAAAAGTAGTGGAGAGAGGTGGAAAACAAAAACAGACCCCTGTTAAAGGACCTGCTTCTATAATTTCTATGGTGGGCGATGAGGAATTCGAATCCCCGACCTCCTCAACGTCAATGAGGCGCTCTAGCCAGCTGAGCTAATCGCCCATAGCCAATTAATAGTAACAAAAGAGGTGACTTCTTGCAATAACAGGGGTATATATTGCAAAAATAGTAAAAATATGCTATAATGTATCCCGTGAACCTTGATAATTAGCACTCCTACGTTGAGGACGGCGTTTTCTGGTGGAATAATCGAACAGAATGCGCCGTTCTCAATCAAATGAGACCATAACCGCACGGTGCGGAGTATGGGTGAACAGCGGTAAAAAGGAGCCCATCATGGGTACCAAGCTCGATTACGAGAAGAAGGGTCGGCTCAGCGATCGACTGGACGAGTTGTCCCGTGTGACCAAGAATGGCACGCGTGACTACGACCAGGTTATGGACGCGCTTCAGGCTCTCATTGAGGGCAAGGAGCTGTCTGCGGCCCAGATCGTTGCGATGCAGCGGTTCTACCCGGCGCGTGACTACGGCCGGTACGACCAGTACCTGTACTCGCTCACTGACCAGCTCGCGTTGCTCAAGGACCTCAACAAGCGGATGCCGCGTGATTTGCAGATTCCGCGGGGCTGGTTCGACACCGTCGACCTCAGCCCCTTCGGTGGTCACAAGCAAAGCGTGGAGGATCTCGCGACTTTCCACGTCGAGCTCGGCTCACTGGAACAGAACTGGGGACACGCCGAAGAGCGGATCAGGCTGACCCACAAGGTCTACGACACCGGTTTCGCTCGTGACGCGGACAACATGCGGTTGCATCATCTCGCACGGCGCTACCCACAACCCGGACTCTACGTCGTGCGAGTCAACCTGGTAGACCACTGGGGCGGCTCGCCCGACAAGAGTCGTACCCTCGACGAGGTGTCCGACCACGTCAAGGCGGCCAATCAGGACCTAGCATCAACCGAGGGGATCGAGGGCTACGGCCTGCAGGATCCTGAGTTGTACCGGCAGCAGGACGGCGAGAACTTGCCGTACCTGGACTGTGCCGGGATCGAGCAGGGCTCTGGCTTCCGCCGGGCCCCGTTCTCGGGCTGGGGCGGGTTCGGCGGCGAGGTCGGCTTCGGCGTCTACGGGCGTGGCAATGCCGATTGGTTCTGCGCGGCGCCGTCGCTGCTGCGCTAGGGAGTGCTCTGATCTCGGACACTAGGTGCCGGAAGGACCTGGGTTTTTATTCCTTGGTCCTTCCGGCACCTCGCCCTGGTTTTGACGAAAAGGTCAGCACCAGGGCCTTTTTCGTTTGGTATGATTATCTATGGATATGAGTTATTGCACGTGTGTTCATGGATGCGCGTCACTCTGTCTGGTATTTTGGAACTACCAGAATTTTCGTGTTTATGGATACGAAAAGTGTTTAGCCAAACTATCGAGCACTCCGTGCTTTTGACTAGAAACAGTGTACGTTTCGGATAAAATACAGGGCTTGGATGTGTCTGGGTCCGGTGATATATGATGGTCAAAAGCGCAATTGTTCTGGCTCTGGCTTCCGCCAGGCCCCGTTCTCGAACTGGAACAGGATCAACGGCAAGGTCAACTTCGACGTCAACAGGCGTGACAATGCCAATTGGAACTACGCGGCGCCGTCGCTGCTGCGCTAGGGACTGCTCGATACACTCACAGATTTCAACCACCCTCCCAGCATGCGTCCGATCTCAGATGTATGAGCGTCGAGCTGCTGGTAGGTTTGGTTGGACATACATTTGCAATCTTTTGCCAGGCTTAGTAGTAGGCGGGTGGTGTCAAGGTTCACTGATGCTTCTTGCAAGGAGTGTTGCTTGTCGGCAGTATTGCTTGTGCCTGCGGCACGCAAACAGTGTTTCATCATCTCCAGTATTTCGGCTTGGCAGGCTGCCCCCAAACTATAGCGCTGCGATTTGGGAAAACGGATCAAAACATCATGAAAGGAACCGTACAATTGGTACAAACTAACAACAATCGGGATATTGTGGAACTGCCCCGGCAGCTTGAGCTGGGACTTGTCTGGAAGGGCCTGAACCTCGGGGGGGGGGGGTACCTATAAAAGAACTCATGATAGGGTGGATTTTTCTGACATCAGTTCTATTAAAGCATTGAATGGCGCTTGAGCAAAGTTTGCTCGCGGCAAAAAGTCCCGTGCCGATGTGGCAGCATATCAGAAACGGCGGACTGCACACATCGCACGTTTGCACACTGCGCTAGAATCGGGGAACTATCGACACGGGCCATATGAACGCTTTACGATTTGTGATCCGAAGACACGCCAAATACACAAAGCCATGGTTGAAGATAGGCTCGTGCACCAGGCGGTGGTGTCGGCGATCGAGCCTGTGTTTGAGCGGCGGTTCGTATATGACAGCTACTCCTGTCGCCCGGGCAAGGGTACACATGCTGGGGTGGTGCGTCTACGGCAGTTTTTGCGTCAGGCGAGTGCTAATGGGACACGCAAAGTCTATGTACTTAAGTGCGATGTGCGACAGTTTTTTGCGTCGATTGACCACGATATCTTGATGGAGCGCCTGGCACTGCGCCTAGAAGACGAACGAATATTATGGCTGCTGCGTGAGGTGCTGCTGAGCCACGGTAGCGAAGGCGGGCGGGGTATTCCGTTAGGGAATGTCACGAGCCAGTTGTTCGCCAATGTATATCTGCACGAGCTCGATTGGTATATGAAGCAGACGCTGGGCGTACGACACTACGCCCGCTATTGTGATGATTTTGTGGTGGTATCACCAGACAGGGATTATCTGGAGAGTTTGGTTGATCCCATTCGTGTGTTTTTGCACTCTCGGCTGCGGCTAGAGCTGCACCCGAGCAAGGTGACGATTCGCTCATGGGATCAAGGCGTGGATTTTCTTGGCTTTGTGCTGCGTCCACATACCACCACACTGCGCACCAAAACCAAGCAGCGGATGCTCGCGCGGGTAACGAAACACAACCTTTCTTCGTACATGGGGATTTGTTCGCATGCGAACGCGTACCAACTAGGGCAGGTTGTCCAGCTCGTGGCATGGGAGCGAGAAGTGTTGCAATAACTGGGGTGAGGGGGTATAGTAACGATAAGCAATGACGCGGAGTAACGACCCGCCGAGCACGTGAAGGCGATCGCTGGGACACGTAAAAGCCTAGGGGTAAGAGGAAAGCCAAGGTGGAGCCTCCTGAGAACTTCGGGACCGAGGCACGCACGTAAAGTTACGATATGCGTGCTTTTATTATTACAAGGAGGTTTTATGAACGACGAACAACAACTTCATGCCATGCGACACAGCTTGGCGCACATCACTGCAGCAGCGGTGCAGCACTTGTGGCCAGATGCAAAATTTGGTGTAGGGCCAGTGGTTGAGAATGGCTTTTACTACGACATTGACCTGGGAGATACCAAGATCAGTGAGCAGGATTTTGGCAAGATTGAGAAAGAAATGCGCCGGATCATCAATCAAAAGCAGGATTTTGTACGATCAGCCGGACCAGTCGATGAAGCAATCGAATGGGCGAAAAGCAGCAGCCAACCATACAAAGAGGAGCTTTTGAACGACCTCAAGCGAAGTGGTACGACGGTCGCAAAAGATCTCGATGCAGATGAAATGGGTACGATCACCGACGGAGACGCAGCGGTGAGCGAAGTATCGTTCTATACCAACGGTGATTTCACTGATCTTTGTCGTGGCCCGCATGTCGCGAATACCGGTGACGTTGGTGCGTTCAAGCTGATGCGCGTGGCCGGTGCCTACTGGCGCGGCAACGAAAAGAATCCGCAGATGCAGCGACTCTACGGTGTGGCATTCGCTACCCAGGAAGAGCTTGATAATCATTTGAAAATGATCGAAGAAGCCAAACAGCGCGACCACCGCAAGCTTGGTAAAGAGCTTGATCTCTATACGATATCGCCGCTGGTCGGGGCGGGATTACCGATGTTTACTCCGCGCGGTACGGTTATCCGTGAGGTTCTTGCAAAGTACTCCAATCAGCTACGCGAAGCTCGGGGATTCCGAAAGGTTTGGACACCGAATATTACTAAGACCGCACTCTATGAAACCTCTGGTCATTGGGCAAAGTTTGGCGATGAGTTGTTCTTGGTTACAAGTCAGGAGACCGATGACAAGATGGCGCTCAAGCCGATGAACTGCCCGCACCATACGCAGATTTTTGCGTCGCAGCCGCGTAGTTACAAGGACATGCCGATACGTTACCTTGAGACAACAACTGATTATCGTGATGAAAAAACAGGTGAGCTTGGCGGTCTCAACCGTGTCCGTTCGCTCACACAAGATGATAGCCATGTGTTTTGTCGGCATGACCAGATAGAGGACGAGATTGATGGTTTGCTAGCGAGTGTTCGCGAGCTCTATCAGACGATTGATATGAAACTACGGGTGCGCTTGAGCTACCGTGATGATGGCGATGGGTATTTGGGTGATATCGAGCTTTGGGAATCGGCTCAGGCGCAACTCAAGAATGCGGTGATCAAGAACGAGCTTCATTATTTTGAACAAGAGGGTGAAGCGGCATTTTATGGACCAAAGATCGATTTTATGGCTACCGACGCTTTGGGCCGTGAACATCAACTGGCAACTGCACAGCTTGATTTTGTGCAACCTGGACGATTCGGCCTTGAGTATAAAGATGCCGAAAGCAACACTCAGACGCCAGTGATGATTCACTGTGCGCTCCTTGGCTCGATTGAGCGCTTCATGAGCGTGTTTATCGAACATACTGCCGGTTGGTTCCCATTCTGGGCGGCACCTGAGCAAGTGCGTATCCTCACGATCAACGATACGGTCTTAGACTATGTTGACGAAATTAAAACGATTTTATCAGGGGTGGTTTTGATGAAACCGGTAAAATATAACGAAGTACGATTTACAACAGATGATCGTAACGAGAGTCTGGGTAAGAAGATTCGTGAAGCAACAGCCTGGAAGATCCCTGTCCAGCTGATCGTTGGGCCAAAAGACAAAGAAGTGCGTGAAGTAAGTGTTCGTACTCAGTCTGGGGAAGAAAAGGTGGCTCTTGATCAACTGAGCGAGTACTTGAGGAGTCTCTAGCCGGATGACCAAGCCTGTTATTGCTATCGATATTGATGACGTGCTTGCCGATTATGCACTAGGCTTCATTGAGTTTAGCAACGCTCATTGGGATACCCACCTGACGATTGATGATTATGACGAGCATTGGGCAAATGTCTGGAAGGTTGACATGGCGGAGGTAAGGCGACGTGCAGATTTGATTCATGAAAAGCGTTTAGTAAAGAGTCTCACGCATAAATCAGAAGCTTTGCCCGTTTTGGAGAAACTAAGTCAACGCTTTGACTTAGTAGTTGTCACTTCGCGTCGTGTCCAAAACAAGGAAGATACCTTGGCCTGGCTGGAGCTCCATTATCCAATGCTTTCTACCCAGAACGTAACGTTTTCGGGGTTTTTCGATACGATTAATGACACATCTATCCATCTGACAAAGGGAAATATTATCTCTTCGGTAGGTGCTCGTTATATGATTGACGACCAACCGAAACATTGCCTGTCTGCTGCCGAGTGCGGTATCGAAGCACTACTATTTGGCAACTACAAATGGAATCAGCTCGCTGACCTCCCGGCTAACGTAACTCGGGTCCATGACTGGCAGGGCGTAGAGGTGTATTTTGGAGGACGTTGATGCTTGCGGCCAGTTACGCGATAGGGTGTATAAACTCATGTCAGAATTACCGGTAGACAAAGTGACGACCTATGGTGATCTTGCAGCGATGGCGGGAAGTCCGCGAGCCGCACGAATTGTCGGGAGTATCGCTCATGGTGGTCCTGCCGAGCTGCCGTGGCATCGATTGGTAAATGCCGAAGGTGGACTGGCGGTTGGTTTCCCGGGTGGACAAGATGTTCAGCGACAGCTATTGCTGCAAGATGGGATTGAGTGTGACGAGCAGTGGCATGTAAAAGATTTTGGAGAACGGCGATGGCGACCGCAAATGTACGATCCGAACCTCCGCTTGTTGTAATTGTCGGGCCGACGGCTAGCGGCAAAACGGCTCTTGCGATTGAACTGGCCGAGCAGTTCGGCGGCGAGATTATATGTGCAGACAGCAGGACGGTATATAGGTATATGGATATCGGAACCGCCAAGCCCACTCCAGAGGAGCGATCACGAATACCACACTGGGGGTTAGATCTGGTGGAACCCGGACAAAGATTTACGGCGGCTGATTTTCAGCAGTATGCAGAAGAAAAAATACGAGATATTCGGTCGAGAAACAAAGTCCCCATGCTCGTAGGCGGAACTGGTTTGTATATTGACTCAGTACTTTTCAGCTATTCGTTTGGTCCTGACAGAGATGAAAAACGACGCCAGGAACTTGAGACTATGAGCATAGGTGAACTACATAATTATTGTACTTTGAACAATATTTCATTACCACAAAATAAAGAAAATAAACGGTATGTTATTCGGGCTATTGAGCAAAATATGATCAACAACAGTAGTCGAAAAGAGCCATTAAACAATAGCATTATTGTGGGAATAGCAACAGAAAAAGAAGTATTGCGTATAAAAATAAGAGACAGGATTGAACAATTATTGCAAAGTGGAGTGGTCGAAGAAGCAAGGATATTGGGCAATAAATATGGATGGAATAATGAGGCGATGACAGGAAATATCTATCGTTTGATTCACCGATTTGATCAAGGGGAGATTACGTATGAAGAGTTTATACACCAAGCAGAGATAAAGGACAGGCAGCTTGCTAAACGACAACTGACATGGTTAAAACGGAATAAATTCATCACGTGGTTACCACTTGATGAAGCGAATAATTTTCTTGTAAGAGATCTCGAATCTTGGCATAGATCATGATATAGTTAAGTACAAGAGAGTTATTCGGAGTACAGATGATAGACGCACTATTTGGTTCAAAAACAAGGGTAAAATTATTACATTTGTTTTTGAATAACCCCGGAAAATCTTTTTATGTTCGAGAGATAACGCGTCTTATAGATGAACAAATTAATTCTGTGCGAAGAGAGTTATCGAACATGTTAGGGGTAGGTATTATCACGAGTGATACCGCCGATAACAAGCTTTACTATGAGGTTAATCAACGTTATGAACACTATCTGGCGTTCAAAGCGATATTTGCAGATGAAAAGCTACAGTCATCAAAGCCAGTATCGAGGTCTGCCAACGGCGAACGTGATTGGAAACAGATGATAGGAGATCTTCCGGGCTTGCGGCTTGCTATTGCGGCGGGAGTACTGATGAACGGGTCGGGTACAAGTATGGTTGATCTATTGTTTGTGGGTACTATCGTACCAGTACGATTAAAGAAGATTATGAAGGCTATTGAGAAAGTAGAAGGCAGGGAGCTCAATTATACATTGCTGTCATACGATGAGTTCTACTATAGATTGAGTGTTCATGATAAATTTATAACAGAGATATTGAATAGTAGCCATGAGGTAGTAGTAGATACCGATGGTGTGCTGAAAGGATAGAGAATGTTTGACATTGAATACAAGGGCGCGAACGGGCTCGTTATTACCACGAAAAAAACACAGTTGGTTATTGATCCAAAACTGTCGCTCGTAGGGCTGAAAGATCTTGCAGTAAAAGACGCTATCGAGATTGCAACAGAAGAGAGGTTTGCACTAAAAGACCCAACGGCAAAATTGATTATAGAGGGTCCGGGTGAGTATGAAATTGCTGATGTATCTATACGAGGTATACGGGCTGGTAGGCATCTTGATACAGATGCTGATGAACCTGTGAGTACTATATATAGGATTGATATTGGTGATATCCGTACCGCTGTTATTGGTAATATTGCTCCAAAGCTTAGCGAGGAACAGCTGGAAGACATTGGTGTAATAGATATCCTGTTTATCCCTGTTGGAGGTAATGGCTACACTTTAGATGCCACTTCTGCGGCAACGATTGTACGTCAGGTTGATCCACGGGCAGTTATCCCTATGCACTATGCAGATAGTGCTATCTCATATGAAGTAGTTCAAGATACCGTTGATGTTTTTGTGAAAGAATTAGCTGCTCCGGTTGAAGAAG
>CAZCYG010000016.1:0-10418 GCA_964502795.1 uncultured Candidatus Saccharibacteria bacterium
CTTGTACTTTTTTATAAATAGTTTTATGTCATTAAGTTCTTGGTCTTTTGAATAGAGGTAATTACCTTGTCCACCATATATTTCAGCGTATTTGCTGTGCATATCCCAAAAAGCTGGCTTCACGTCGTCTGGAGCGTTTGTGAATTCGACACTAAAGCACTCTCGCCCCACTTCTTCGGTACTCACCGGTGGAGTTGCAAAATTAACCAGTGGCAAATTATTATCAAGCGCAACCTGAATGTCTTTCCAAATATTACCGAGATTATAATACTGGTAGACTCCATCTTTGTGGATTCGATCAACATTGTTGTCATTCAACAAATCAAATATAACGTTTTTCTTAATGCCTTCACCAAAAAGTCCCGGCAAACGCACGATTGTCGTATCGAAGTTATCGCGGCAAAATTGCTCCAGATAATAACGATTAACGCCGTAAGGTAACAAGCCATCCGTATCAATTGGCGTATCCTCGTTCGCACCATTCGGATTCTTATAAACGCCGACCGTTGACACCAGAACAAGTTTTTTTATTTTGGCCTTTTTAATATGATTAATGAATTCCTCTATTTCGGCACGATCAACTTCCGGTTCTTGGTTGATTCGCCACATCTCGGCACGGTTCGCCGCACTGACAACCAGATCATACTCTTTGCCTTCCATATCGCTGATATTCTTACTATTGTACAAATCATCAAACTGATATTGGTTTGCAATGTTCCCACCGACAAAACCCGTATATCCAATAAGTGCAGTTTTCATATATTCCTCCTGACAGTTAAATCTATTATACGAAAATCAGACATAAAAAATAACCCTTGCGGGTTTCATGGAGCTCACCCCGGACACATTTCTGCGCCCGGGGCGTATCAGCCCACCTGTTAGGTTCGGTACATGCGCTGCATGACACGTCGGAAATCTATGAGCCGCAGAGCTTGGGTCGCACGTGAAGATCCGTCGAACAGTTCGAACGCCTTGTCGAGCATCTCATCGATCTGCACTAGGCGCTTCTGGTCGAAGACTCTGTTTCCAGTCTCTTCCGCAACGACCGACGAGTCGTAGCGGAAATCGACATCGAAGCTACCACAACGAAGTCCAGACTTCCGCGCCATAAGTGGAACCCCAAAGAGATACGACCAGTGGTTATCGACGACGCTGTTGATGAAGTACTTCCGCCCAGCGCTCGTCAATGCGATGACACCGGAGGGGGTATCTTGCGACACTCCCAGCATTTCACCGATTGCCGAACCCAGCCAGAACTCAGTCTGGACTTGAAACGGCGGCATCGATGCCCAAGTCTCTAGCGTACGCACGCCAGAGATGACGTCAAACTGATGAACCCCTTCTTGGATTTCCGAGATGTTGCGACCGCCCGTGAAGACGGATTTTTCACCCTCGAATTTGACCATGACGGCCGACTCGTGGGTGAACTCCTCGATAAGCTGTGCAGCGATCACATATGGGCTGGCCAGGCCGCCCTCTGTCTCACCGTCGATCGTGACAACCGTTGCACCGCGGCGAGCAAGGTAATCACCGGTCCCCTCATGCGAACGATCATCCAACATGATGAGATGCGGCACACCTGACTTTTGCGATGCATCGACTGTCCGGAGGACAGCTTTGAAGCGCGGCGCATCCAGATCTTTCTGGAGCAAGCCCGATACGGCGATGATTTCCGCACCGTTGAAAGCGCGCTCAAGACTAGCAGTCTCGTTCATCCCTCTCAGCCTTTGCGGTGACACCGCCAAAGGACCAGCCATTTTCCACCCCTTTCAGGCAGGTGTTAACGAACAATCTGATTTACAAATCTGACATGTATATTATACTACTTTATTGCAAAAAATCAATGCTTTCGTTTATTACCCGCTAATGCTAAGATCAAATATCCTCCGGGTTCTCAGTACGTGATATCTGATACGGATTAGCGCAGCGGGGTTATGTGCATTATACTGTTAAACAGTATGCAATCTCTGTTCTCGGTAATTAAGACCCGTCATTTTTGGTTACGTGCCTTTTTTGTTACTAGCGTAGCGTATCTTGTTATATTTGGGATCAATCTAGTCGTTTTGGCGCTTTGGTGCGGTATAAATATGCAGACTTATCCTACTGATGGAACTTTTCAACTCTATGACCCCCTAAGAAGAATGTTAGCGGGACAAGCGCCCGGCGGAGACTTCCCTTTCTTTCACGGCATTGGCGTTCCTTACATTCATTTTCTACCATACTACATCCTTGGACATAATCTTTTTGCAGCGGAAACGACCAAGTGGCTGATATCACCTCTTCTGTTTTTTGTAGTTAGCGGCATTTTTCTCTTTGCATTTTTCAGAAATACAAAAAAAACCATTGTAGGTCTGGCCGTAATCGTTGGCATCGCATCACTGTGGATGTTTGGAAGCTTCTATCCCAGTAATTCACTGATCAGCATCAGAACAACATTTCCAATGCTTGTAGCAGCAGCATTGGTATGGCAAACGAGCCGCACTCTCAGAATAAAATACCTTCCGCCATTAAAATTGAACATTCTTATTGCAACTTTTCTATTAGCTGCTGCTGTCCTGTGCGGAACAGAACAGGGACTGGCTGCGATAATCGCCTATTTGTGCATCAGGTCATATCACTATTTCAAAGACTCTTCACTCTCTTATAAATCGAAAACCCTAGGGCTTCTGCTTGAAGCTTTCCTGATCGGCTTATTTACCCTTATACTACTATGGCTATTATCACACGGACACATCAGTCAAACACTCCGTTATGCATTAATAGAAGTACCCGGCGACCAAGGCTGGTATTTTGGCGGTCCGCCAAACCTCTACCTGTCCTTTGGTAATATCATTACCGGCTTATTGCATTTCGAAATGATCTACATGTATCCTCTGCTCGCACTTGGCGGTTTTGCTACGTACCGTATACTGAAACACAATCTTCATCCAAAACTCCATCCTGCAATATATTTCTTCCTTTGCTATGGCCTGATTGTCTTTATTGTTAGTTCAACAGGCTATTTTCTTCCTTCTGCACATCTCATTCCTTTGCAGCGTGGACTTGTATTGATTGCTGTTATTACGTTTATCATCTGGCTATACGATGAAAAATCAAAGGTTCGATTAACTAAAAAAGCACTCTTAGTTATTACGACGGCTTTTCTTGTCTTGCTTACGTGCTGGAGCATTGTCCGTACGGTTGCGATGGATCCGGTAGAAGTTGCCAAGAAATCAATAATAGCACGCCACTCAGATGATTTTTATCCGTTATCTAATGAATGGAGAAAAGACGTAAACGATATACTACCCGCCATACCAATAAATGCAACCATATGGTCAACCTACACGGGTGTTTTTGACAGTATAAGGGGTCAACTTAATCCGTCCAGCGGCGGCGAAGATTATATTATCCATGCGCTTGGCGATGAACGTCGAGCAACCTATGTTAACGATTTTGCCAAACAAAAACCCGACTATGTCATAACGATGCGGCCAGCATTTTTCGTGTACGAAGAGTGGCTATGGGCCCAAAACTGGAGTTTCTACAAAGAGCTGTTCACGCACTATAAAGTTGTTAAATTAAGTGATATGCATGTACTTTGGCAATACGATAAAATGCTTGAACCAGACACACGACCCTATACAAAGGTGTCGGTACAAAATAACCAATGGAAACTACCTGACAACAACTCTGATAAGCCGCAGCTATTCGAGGTAAAAATTGATTATACCGCCTCTGCGAACCTTGGCATCGGTCAATTGGATAGAATTCCTCGTTATCTTGTTAATACGGACAAGGGAGGAATTACAGTTTGCCCCGTTTCGCTGCCTTCTACAAAAAATACGTTTGTATTCCCTCTGATAGTTGCAGCCCATAGTAATGAAACAATAGTCAATGCAGCGGCAAAAGGAATTCTACCAACCTCATCGTTAAATATAAATTCAGTTGAATTGCGAGAGCTGCCGCTACCAGGATCGACACGGGATTTGTTTTACGATAACACTCAGTCACCACCAGAAATTA
This sequence comes from uncultured Candidatus Saccharibacteria bacterium, assembly GCA_964502795.1. Classification (GTDB taxonomy): domain Bacteria; phylum Patescibacteriota; class Saccharimonadia; order Saccharimonadales; family Saccharimonadaceae; genus UBA2112. The sequence goes on from CAZCYG010000016.1 coordinate 4,006, forward strand.
AAATATATAAATTAAACTGTAATCAACATTAAGCCGTTTTTTGCTTTTTATGGTCAACTGCTACGAGCAATCCAGCAAGACACGTTGCTATTACCGACCAATATATATACCGGTAGTCGGCACCAATCACAAGCGGAACATACCCCAGAATATAAATAGCCGCGGAAAGACTCAGGCACATGATGGCCAATCGATACTTCATAACTTGGCGCTTTAGCGCATAAGTAAATAAGCTGATTGCTGCCAGCAGCCAAAAATACGGTCTGAAAATGAATCCGAAGTCATGACTTGCAAATTTCTCGACATATCTGTTAAGCAAGCTTGCCGCACCCGGATTAGCAATCTGCTGTCCGAGGGTATTCGGATCGATCCCTTTATGCATAACGTAGGTATATGGTGCAGGGCTAGCGAGAAATATGCCAAATGTTTGCGTTCTGTAAGCAATATAATTTGGAAAGTTATGGAAAAAAATACTCTTCCATAACTGGGCAAGGTCGTTAAAATGATCGTATTGTATTTTTTGTGCTTGCCGCTCCGAAGCAGCGCAATACAGAAGCGCATGCAATAACACCGATTCTCGTTCACATTTATTTTTTATTTCGAGCAGCTCCTTTTTAGCGAATGGACTAATCTTCGCTGCTTCTATGTGTGCTTTTGAGAATGTATGAACAACATCATCGAGCATAATTGCAGCCGTTGGATTACTCTCTCGGACACTAAGTAGTTTTCCCAAAGCAAAATTAGCTCCAAGAGCAAGTAATAGTACCGCTACGATTGCAGCTATTATCTGCGTTCGGCCTATAAATGAGCTGATAAGCAGATAAAGTATCGGAATTACAGCAAATACTGCATTGTAGCGAAGCATGAGTGCATAGATGACACACAGTCCTCCGATCAAACCAAACAGAAGCGCCGATTTACGTCCGACATACCTCGCTATAATTGCCAAACAACTAGCCAAAAGCAATGCAAACGCCATTTGAACATCTTTCCAAATGACACCAGAGATTGAAATGACGAATGGCAAAAAACCAAACAGAAGCGGTAGCATGGAGTAAAATCGAGAATGTGTATGTTTGTATACAATAATGGCACATATCAAAAGAGACGCCCATAGCAGTATCATCTGAAAAATTAAAAATGATGAAACCTTTCCTGTTACAAAAATGCCGACACTCCACAAAAATGCCATGACGGGTGGATGCCAATTGAAATATGCTTCTACACCCTTTGCTTGCGATAGCTGCTGCAAAGTGTCATAGCTCATAAACCCAGGGTAAAAGATATAGCTGTTTACAACTAGAAAAAGCAGCGTAATTGCCGCCAAGCACCATTCCCATTTTTTATATATAAGCTCCTTCAGCATGCAACGCCTTACGGCTTGTATTTGCCTGCTACGGCTTTAAATAACACGCCGAGGATATGTACATTTCCTTTCACGGGACTGATCTTTGTCGGTGTTTTGCCCTTTTTAGGATATGTACGCGTAACGGGAATTTCGGTCGTCCTATATGCCTTTCGGCGGGAACTTTCTATAGCAAGGTAGTAATGCAGTTCGTACGTCTGAAAGATGTCACGAAATATAGCGATATCTTCATCTTTCAGTAGTCGGGCGCTGTATCCTCGAAAACCGTTCGTTGTATCCGTATGACGTTCGCCGGATGCAAGACTGATAAGCGGTGCGTGAATAAGATGAAGGCCGATTTCACGAGAAAGCGGTGTATTCACAGCCTTACCCCCAGGAACAAACCGTGATCCTTGAATGTGATCAAATCCTTCATCTAGTTTTTTGACAAAATCGGGAAGCGCAGCAGTATCATCTTTGCCATTGCCATCTACAACAACAACGCCTTCATAGCCTTCGTGTATCGCCCAGGCAAATGCCATGCGCATCTGTGCGCTCAGCTTTCCTTTCCCCTTTTTAGTAAGCAGCGCGCGAACGCCTTGCGCTTTCAAGAAATCTTTTTCGAGAGAACCATCCGTACTGCCGCCATCCGCAACAATAATATCAATCTGCTTAGTGAATTTCTTCATTGCCCTGAGCTGTTTCTGTATGCGTTCGCCTTCGTTTATAACAAATACGCATACGCAGTATTTTGTTTGTTTTGGAGCCAACTCCAAAACCTCAAAATCCGGGAATTCCCATGCGCTATTTGCTTTTCTAATACTTTCCTGGTAGATGGTTTTTTTCATTACTTCGTTACATTCCTTCGTTTTGTGTCTGCTAAAGCAACCGTGCTTGTTAATTCGTCGGCTATATAATATTGTGGATCTTTATAACTCTCTGTTAATATCCTTCCGATATACTCCGATATGATAACAACGATGATAAACAAGATAAAGAACATAAGTGACAATTGCAGTGATGTTGTTGTCCAGCCTTCGGCGACCTTTTTGTCAAAGATATTTATCAGTACGACATATACCGCATAAAGAGCGTTAACTACACTAGCAATGAGACCAAGCCAAGTCACAAATCGCAGCGGATGGGTTGAATAACTGATCGAGATTTCAAGCGCTTCAATAATTCCCCTTTTCAGTTTCTTGTTTTTACCGGGGTTTTTCAATGGCTGATAAGGAACCACTTCATACGCATAACCCACCCTTCTTGCCATGTGGCGTACATGATGTTGGCTGCGGTTCGTTTGAGTTAATGCATTAACTGCTTTGCGACTGTACGACGCAAGGTATGTTGCATTTACAGGTATATCAATACCTATATATTTTCGGTTATACCAGTAGAATAGGCGCCTGCCTACCTGACCGAATTTAGACGATGCAACCGGCAGTTCACTTACCCCTTGAATGACGTCCTTTGACTGATTTTTATCAACAAATTCAGGAATCACACCGATCGGATCGATTGTTGGATCAACTGTACATACAAAATCTCCGATTGACACTTCTAGCCCAGCGAAAAGTGCTGTATCATACTTAAAATTTTGAGCCAACCGAATAACCCTGATACAAGGTATTCTAAGCAAAGCCTCTGCGAGAGTGTCCGTTTCACCCTCGGCAATACCATTATCTACAACGATAATTTCGTAGTTCGTATACCTAATACTTAAAAGCTCCGATAAATCTTCAACGTATTTTGTCAGTTTTTTCGTACTTTTTTTAGCGACAATAATAGTAGATACAAATATATCTTTCTTTACTGCTGGGCGTACTTTTTCTGATTTATTTTTTGCCATAAAGAGCCTTCAAATCCTCAAACACATCATAAATATTGTCTAACTTACCCCCCATTATACATGTGTAACCCTTTATCCCGAAGTCTGAACGGAAGAGGATCGGCCTACTGTCGTCGCCTTCACTTTTTTGTAGCACCGTTTTAACTTCGCTGATCGTATCTACCATCTGCATGGTTTTTAAATCGGGTATGTAGCGCACAACATCCGCGTACATTTTCTTATAGTTTGTCTGTATACCCAATCCAGAGAAATATTTGTGCGTATCATGCCTTTCGGTCGGCGTGTCTTCAGTATCCTTCCATGACTCATGGGGTGTATAGCGCACATGAGACAGAGTATGCAGACCCCTGGTTGGAAACGGCATTATCGAGAAAAAGGGGCCGTCCATAACAGTAACACTAAAGTCCTTTAGTTTTTCTGGAAGCCGGACAAGACACATTTCGGCAATTTCATGCTTCAATGAAACAAGTTCAATTCCAGAGTTTCTATGCAATTTGTTAAGTTGGGAATACGTGCAACTAATAACTCTCGCGGCCGAATAGTCGGATTTATCGGTAGCAACAATAATACCACTTACCCCATTTTTTATCTTTTGAACCTCTTCGTCTGCATGTATCGTTATGCCGGGCCGTGAATTGATTTTTTTTAATAGCAAATCGCGTAGCTTATAAGAGTCAAAGGCGTACTCCTTTACTTTATAGACCCCTTCTGTAAGATGCGGGTTAAATAATTTTTGGATACTAATAGGAGCGTCCTTTATATCAACGCCGATTTTGTGGCTGAACTCAACGAATTGCCGACCGTTCACTTTTGATAGTATTTTCGAAATCGCGTAATATTTATCGAAATCATTTACAATCGCCTCCCCGTACTCCTCGACGAAGCGAGGAAAGTTAACGGCGGAACGGTAAGCAGTCAAAATGCTACGCGGATAGTGATAACCCATATGAACCCTCGCCTGGTTGACATACGAAGCTCGAGACATCATACGTGATTCTTTTTCAATGACCAATATAGTATTGAGTCCGATGTGGTCCCGTAAAAAAAGGGCGACACTAAGCCCATAGAAACCACCCCCAATTATTATTGCGTCATATGTTTCGCGCATTTCTATTAGTTATATTTTACCATATTTTTATTACATCTACCAATATATGCCGCTTATGTACCTGGTACCTAATATGATTAAGGCAGTCGACAATATAATAAAATGCATGCGAATGATAATCTTTGCGAAAGTAATCCTTGGAGCGACAATACGTAAGACCGTGTTTGTGATTATTGGGATTAACAAAAAACTAAGCGGTATAAAATACCTGCCTTGGACACCAGACACGAGTCGCCCTCCGACCGTAGTCCACCCAGCGTACAAGCTGATAACCACAGCGGCAGCGGCAAAACTCAATACAACAGCGAAATATATCCGAATAGTCCTATTTTGTACTTTTTTTACTATAGTCTGAGTCGCATCCCTATAAAGCAAACTAAATACAATAGCCATGAATCCCATAAGCGACAGCCAAAACGGAAGAGGTACATCCCCCCAACCAATGAGACCATTATATGACGATGTCAGCAAAATACTCGGCGTGCCGAAAACATTCCACACGAGGTTGCCGATCGCCACGCGCGGATGATCCAATACATAACCTACCTGGGCTCGGGGATCTATATGGTCTGATAGATTAAAGTATTCAGGGATTTCCTTTGCAGCGGGAAAGATTAACAGATTCCATACGATCCCAGTGATTGCGGCAAGCCCGAAAATAATCATCTTAAATCTTACCGGCAAAATGCGTGACGGTACAGCAAAAAGTAATAACGCAACAGGCAGATAGGCATTCTTTAAAAGCCCTACAGCTATTGTCAGTATCACAAGCAGTGCTATAAACTTGCCGCTAGCCGTCGACATTGTTCTCGCTTTTAGTACCAGCGCCACAAATAATGCGACAATGCCGATGCTTACTGCGTCAGACGATAGATTCGACGCGAGAAAAAGCGACAATGGGTTTAAAGCAATTGCCACAAACGCCCACTTACCGATTGGCGCTATTCTAATCGCAGCATAAATGAGCGCAATCCAAACAACTAAATTCGCCAGTCTGCCCAGATAGGATAGTACTGTTGGCGATGCGTTAAAAAGCTTGCCGAGGGCTATACCAGAAGCCTGAGGTAAGTACACGAGTGGACTATAGATTGCCGTGTTATCAAACCGTATTTCACTGCGATCAGAGACATTTAGTGGTTTTCCCAACGTGCTTGCAAGTTTTCTGTAATCGAAGTCTTGCGTACTGCCAGCAACCTTGCCCTTTAAGGTAACCGCTGTTTCGATTACAGATTTCGGCAAGTCGCCGCCATACCCCTCACCAATACCGCCGTGCCCTTTTGCAACAACCTTTTCGGGCACGAGTTGAAGATCAGACACCTGATAGCTGCGATAGAAATGTTCAACTTCATCCGGGGATTGCATTGGTGGTGTGAATAGCAAGAACGCAAAACCAAAGATACCGGCGAGAACCGCGAAAACTTCGGCGCTATACAGCCCCTTCAGTCGATCATAAAAGGCGTAATAGCCACCCCTCAATTTATTCATACCACGCATCTGTATAAATTATACAGGACACTTAATCCTAGTTAAGCAAAGTGCCTACGGGGATATCACTAAGCAAAAGGTTAGAGACACGCAATGTGTTTAAAGAGTTGCCACCAAGCGAAAGGTACTTACTCCAATTGCCAATTGGATTACGCATACCGTTTTTGATCTCGTATATTGTACCGTAGGAATCGATGAAGAATAACCCCCCCAAGTCAGCAATCGGTGAAGACGGACAGATCGTCAGCATCTGATATGTCAGGTCACTGGTTGAATCAAGCGCAGAAGAGACTCTCTGCAACTTGCCGCCTATCGAGATATATTTATTGCCACCACATTGCAATAACATCTTTAGTGTCTGTGCAGAAATATTATATGTGTTGATTGTTCCCTCTGGCATTGTTTTTACATCCAAAGGAATACCCGCATCTGCTGCTACAGTAAAGCTCGTTATAGGAAATAGTTTGTTCGGTCCGTCCACGTAATACACCGTTGCACTCGTTGGAGACTTAACCAGACTACCTTGATTCAAAACAAGAGGGCCATCAGGTATGGAGTTGACTATGTAATCAGGAATAGTAAGTATTGTACCGCCCGTATTGATTTTTTGAACATCCGACCACGCA
>CAZCYG010000017.1:0-10108 GCA_964502795.1 uncultured Candidatus Saccharibacteria bacterium
CGATCCATAAGTATTGTAACGAGCTTGTAGTAGGCTGCTTCCAAATTACGTGTAACGATATCGCGTTCATGCGACAGGATAAATGCAAACCGTGATGCTTGCAAGAAATCTTCTGCGGAAATCTCATGAGCCTTGAGGTAAGAATCGGTCGTGTCGAGCAGATTAATACTGACTATTTCCTCGATTGGCATCAATGCGGCGCCTTCTTTATTGGCATAATCTGCAAACTCACCGCTGGTGGTCTCGATATCGACGCCGTCATAATGAAGTGCAACGTGTTCAGGCAGTAGCCTAATATGGAGATCGCGGATATCGAAGTAACGTGAATAAAGGTAAATATAGAGCGTGACAATTTGATTGCAATCTCCAATCATGACATCGCTTGAGGGGTCACGCAGCAGACGGCTAAATGAGCTGGATGCCTGATACTGGTATGCTCCGCGAGCAGGTGAAAAATAATCCATCAACGCTTGCAGCAAAACGATTCGATCGTGATTGACATGCGCGTGCGGGGCGATATGATGAACGCGCGACACGACTGTCTCTGAGGGCAGTGCGTTTGCGCTGCGAAATATCTCGAAATCATTGGTGATGAGTTGCAGGTTATCGTAGAGTTTTTTGCGATTTGATTTGCGAAGGTATTTGTAGCCTTTGTATTTGTATTCACTCCATAGATTGATGACGGCGATGTTATATTGCAGTAATTTGTGTAGCCGTGTTCGCGTCTCTAGCCTGTTGCTGTGTTCTGTCAGGCTGCCAAAAAACAGCCCGACTGCCCTTTCTTGCGGATCAGTGTATGGTGACAAAAAATAAAATAATCGGCGGAGCCACTGCATACTGCTAGTGTATCGCATTTATTCAGAGATGTACCGTCTGGCGGTTACTTTTGACCAACGAAAGTCAGGGCTTTGCCTGCTTTGCCTGCGCGACCGGTACGGCCAATGCGGTGGACGTAATCTTCGTATTGTTTCGGCGGGTCAAAGTTGATGACATGCGTCACGTCGTCAATATCGATACCACGGGCGGCGACATCGGTTGCGACAAGGATGTTTACACGATCGTCCTTAAAGCTTTTGAGGGCTCGTTCGCGCTGTGACTGCGATTTGTTGCCATGAATAGCGGCTGCGGGCAGGTCGCTTTTGGTCAGATTGTCGGCCAGTCGCTGGACGCCGTATTTTGTTTCGCCGAATATGATGACTTTTCCAAATTCCGGTTGGCGCAACAGTTCGGTCAGAACTTCTATCTTGTGGGCTTTGTCGCGGGTATGAATGACATCTTGTTCGATGTGATCGTTGGTCTGGTTTTTGACGACAGATACGGTCACCGGCTCACGCATGAACTGCTCGACAATTAATTTGACGTCATTGGTCATTGTCGCGCTGAAACAGAATGTCTGGCGCTCTTTGGGTAGCTCTGATTCGATAGTGCGGATATCACGCACAAATCCCATGTCGCACATGCGGTCAGCTTCGTCCAAAATGAATGTGTTGACCATGTGTAGGCGCAAAACGCGGCGGTCGATCAAATCTTTGATACGACCAGGCGTGCCAATAATAACATGTGGACCACGTTTGACCTGCTGGATCTGTCGGGTAATGTTGGCACCCCCAACGACAAGCGTTGAATAGAGCTTTTGTCCGGCTGAGAATCGACGAAATTCCTCGTCAATCTGTTGTGCCAGTTCGCGTGTAGGCGCGAGGATCAAAACACTTGCGACGACACGGTCTTTGAGTAGTTTTTCGATCGTCGGCAGTAAAAACGCCGCGGTTTTGCCGGTGCCCGTATTGGCTAGTCCAATGATATCTTTGCCCTCAAGCGCAGGCGGAATTGACTGGTCCTGAATTGGTGATGGTGCTGTAAAGCCCATGTGTTGCAATGTGGCAGCTGTACGTTGATTTAGGCCAAATGTATCAAACGTATGTGTTGGCTCGTATGGCGTTTCTTGCTCGGCTGCGACCGCTTTGTTGATGTAGCGGCTGTAGTGAACGGTTGATTGTTTTTGGTTGTTGTTGCGTCGTTTGTGCGGCGCGAAACGACTGCGGTGATTACCGCTTGGTTTAAAATTTCGTTGCATGAATACCTTTCTCGTACGTTAGCAATGATGAACGACGAGGGTTAGTAAGGTTTCTCAGTAACGCAAGTGATCATCCGGTAGGATTTGTCTACTACCTCTATTATAGCATATGCACAATTATTTTGCAATACCCTAATCCCGAACCACCCGGACTAGTCATAGTATACGGATATGTTTGTTGTAGTAATATATATCCATGCTGGATGGCGACTTCAAATTCCTAGGACTATTGTCGATCATTATGATATGGCTGGGGTTGTTGTTCACGATCTATCGTTGGCATGGCGACAAGTCGATGCCGTTTAGCCTGCATGCGGCGCAGACAAGGGTTGGGTTGGTGTACTATTTCCTATTGTTTTGGATTACAATGCCGCTTTTTTATCTGTTTATAGTGCACTGGTATGTCCCGCGATTTGATTTGGGATTGCCGTTCGTCATATTGACAACTATTGGCGTCGCTGGTCAGTTGGGTGCGACGCTCGTCCCTGCTGGTACTGGAACCAAAGGCATTATTCATGAAATTGCAGCCTATGTCATGGGAATAACACTCATTCCGCTTTCAGTGATGATCGCACTGGCAGATGTGTCACTATTTGCCAAAATAGTAGCGACTATGGCTGCTACGTATATGGTGGGATCAATCATTTTACGATTTACATGGTCTGGATCGATGCGACACTATCTGTACTTTCAAACTGCGTATATTGCCGCATTTCACATTGTTATTTTGACTAGTGTGTATCTATAGGTATACTACCGACCGTTATTGTTTGACCAGTCGGTTGCCAGATCAAATCCGTGCGGATAACGCAGGGCGAAACCACCCGTGTCATAGACTTTGCCCAGTCCCAGACTGGTCTCGACGACTGAACAGCGAGGGTAAGCGCCATAGTTCGCCGCGACGAGGACGTAACCGTCTTTGTCTACCTTTGCCCCATCGTAACGGATCGTGTAGTCCCCTGGCCCGCATGCGGTAATGACGATGTTCATTGGTAGGTCATAATACGTTTCGCGGTGGGCCACGCCATTGCTATCAGTGTATAGTTGGGCACCCTTGGCGCTGGTCAAGGCACGGCCGGTTGGTTTGAGCAGGTTTGCTAGCGGGTCTACAGGTGCTGCTGCGCGCGTAATTGTCAATACGGTGCTGGCACCATCTGCAATAATGTCACCTTCTGTAATGGCCGCTTCGTCCTTGTCGCCAATTGCGCTTAGTCCGGCCGCAAGTGCGATTTCGTTAGGTGCGGCGGCGGCTGTCACGACTTTTTGCCGCAACGCACCGTCCACGACGAGTACGGGTCGTGAGCGATAAATAATGACAGCAGAATCAGTTGAAAGTAGCTGACTATCGACGGCTGGCTCAACAACGTCGCTGCTCGTGACAGAGATGTGAGCGTCTATAAGTGCCTGGTGTACGGTGTCGGCATGGGTCAAAATGACATGGTTTTGCCCACGATCATGAAATGTGATTAATCGACTCGTTTGTTCGGGCTGAGCATTGCGTAGAGATATGTACCATGTCAGACCAGCCATGGCTGCCAGGATGATACCAGCAAGAATAATGAGTCGAGTTCTTGTGTGCTTTTTGCGTTTCAGTTGTCGTAACTGTCTGGCGACCAAGCGTTTTAGGTTGTTTGTATGCTTTTTTGCAAGCTTTTTTCGCCGCTTCATGCTGGGTCAAGTTATAGCATAAGCATGAAGAAAAGTTAAGCTGACATGGCTTTTCTACGCATGTACATACATTCGGCTTGCACTGCCTGTGGCCATTCGGGCCAATGGCGATAAAAGTGTGGTCTGGACGCGTCTTCAATAAAGCCCCAACGCTTGTAAAGTTCGATAGCACTCTTGTTATGTGTGTAGATATCGAGAGTGATATCTTTATTTTTGGCGAATTGGAGCGCCTTTTGCCATAGTTTTCTACCTATTCCCTGCCCTTGGAAATGCGGCAAGACATAAAAACCTGTCAGTTCACATGATGAACCTTGATCTTCTATGACAATTCCACCTACGATTTGTCCGTCGTTTACCGCAAGCCAAGATTGCTGAACGTTGCTATTGATAAGTTTTGAGCGCAAATATGCTTGGGTGTCCGGGCTGTTAAATACCTCAACCGAAAAACAATCCTTTGTCAGTCCAATAGAATCATTGACATATGCATTTGCGTATGTCTGCTGCATCATCGATGTGTAGGCCTTAAGATCGACCACATCCGCAGGACGAATTGAAATATCCATACTCATTATCCATTATTTTTATATTGTATGAGATATTCTTATTGCTGAGAAGAGTCGTGGTGCTCAAGATCCGCTTTGTTCATTGCTTGCAGATCCGCCGAAATTTCATTCCACTTGTCGAGCAGCTCTTGTGACGGTTCCTTGTTTTCGTCTAAAAACTCCGGGTTTTCACGCATGAAGTCGTGCACCATACTCTGCAGTGCTCGACCATTATGAAACAAGCGATCGGTACGTAGCGAAGTTTTTATCACTTTGTCAGATGGTAAGTCCTGATAATCCTTGAGGTGATTAACTGCCAAGTGATCCGTGCGAGACAGCAATTCCGGCGCTGGGAAGGCCCGCATAACGGGTTCGTGCGTGACGATGATCAACCCCGTGTTTTTATCTGCTGCTGTCCGCATTATGGCTCGTCCGCTCATTTCCCGTAGCATAGACGGCCAGCGCGACTTTATGGCTTCTGGGTGTGCTGGTGTTTGGCGATCGGACAAATCATCGTGTATAACGGGATTTCTACCTTGTGTCATCTGGAGATTGTCGTTGTACCATAGGACATTTCCTGTCTGGATGGCTGCTTCGCGGGGCGACGTGTAGACGGTGAACTCGGCATTTTTCTCTGCCATACCAGCTATTAGTTCGGCTGTGTCGTGGATGAGGTGTCTTTGTTCTGCGGCTATACCAGGGTCGTCGAGTCCGGTATCGAGTGGAACCGCATGTCGCAACACAAATACGTCTATGGGTTTGTTCATATTTATATTATAACACAAAAATAATAAAAAATCTACTTCTCTAAGGCTCAACGGATGACTCTGGTGATTCATCTGGAGCAGTGGATGGTGTTGCGGAAGGTGACACGCTGGGAGATGGGGTTGCCGATGCGGTAGGACTTGAGCTTGTACTTGCTTTTGGCGTTGTAGTGGTTGTTGCCTTGGTGCTTGTGCTCGGCGACGTTGATGGCGATGTGCTTGGAGTTTTTGACGTGGTTGCTGTTGGTGACGGTGATACTTTGTTGTAGTTTGCCGAAAACGATGGATCTGCCTGAGAATAGTGCATATATGCAGCAACGCCTGCCCCGATCATGATGATCAGCAGTACTAACATTGCCCATGAAAAGACTTTGAAATACGGAAAGCCTTTGTTGATTGTCAGCACTGTCCCCCCTTGCGTCGATTCATCTACTCTTTTAATAGTATCACAACCTCGGCAGGCTATCGTGGAACATATCATCAACGGCTTGCACAGCGCGAATCCCGTAGATCCTATAGCTGGGATTTGATGATATCCCAAATATCCAGTCCGACTTTATTGATATCCTGTGCGGCGGACACGATAGGTATGTTGTGGGTCCTGGCGATTTGCAGGTAAGCATCTTTGACTCTTGACTGAAAGTCATCGCCTTTTGATTCAAACGTGTCAGGCGCTTCCAACGCTCCCCTATTTGCGATGCGTTTTTTGCGTTCGGTGTCATCATCAAGGTCAAGGATAATGGCAATATCAGGGTTCAAGTAGTGATCGCCAGTGGCGATGCGCGTGGTTTGCGTTATAATATCGCGGTCTAGTCCTTCGCCGTAACCCTGGTATGCCAAGGTGGAATAGTAATTGCGCGAGGCGATGACCCATTTGCCCTGTTGGAGTGCTGGCAGTGCCTGGCGCTGCCAAATATCATGTCGTGCAGCGCTAAATAGCAATAGATTTGTCATGCCATCACGGGGTAATTCACCGTTTTTGATGACGGTGCGGATGGCATCGGCAACAGGGCTACCTTCTGGTTCGTGAAATTCGATTGATTCGATGCCGAGCTGCTGTAGTTTGTGTCTGACGATACCTACCTGGGTAGATTTGCCCGTGCCATCGTGACCCTCTATAACGACATATTTGCCGCTTGACATCTATTTTGTTCCTTGAGCAAGCCCGGGAATGATCACGGGAGCTTTTCGATCGTCTTTGTAGGCGCGTGGCAGCATATCCGCTGGTTTCCAGGTTCGCATGAGCTCGTCTAGGTCGCTCGTATGCTGATATTTGCCACTTTTGCCGCCACGACCATCGCTGTAATCACCCTCCACTGGTCCGGTGTGATGAAAAATCAACTGTCCGATTCGTTCACCGACGGGTAGTACGACTGATTCGTGCATGTTGAGGTTGTAGATTTCAAGCGTAATACGATTGATGTATCCAGGGTCAACCCAGCCCGCATCAAAACAAACGGCAACACCGTTGCGTCCCCAACTACTGCGTGATTTTACCTCGCACGCACCGCCATGGGCGCGAATACCAACGAATTCGTGCGTGTGCCCAAGGATGCGCTCGCCGGGGCGAATAACGATGATTGGGTGGTCCTCGGGAATGTTTTTAAACAGCTGATACCCATTTTTTTCGCACCATTCTTTATGAGGGATTGCTTCTAGCGGTCCACCAAAATAACTATCGACACTATCTTTGTCAAAGGGGTTGTATACCTTTGAAACATCAGAATATTCCTGTTTGTAAAAGTAATGCCCAAGGGTAAAATCCAAGCTGGCTTCGGACACGTTGTCTTTGTCGTACGGCGTGCAGATGATCGTTCCATCGTTGATCGCCGCCTTGATTTCGGTATTACTGTAGACGCCCATAATACAGGCCTGTTCTCCCTCACTTAAACTATTGCCCATTGTATCATGCTAAGATAAATGCATGAAATATGCGATTGTTGCCTACGACCGTAATCGGGCTATAGGCGCGAGTAATACAATTCCATGGCTGGGCAAAATGAAGTCCGACGCTAGGCGCCTGCGCGATTTAACGACGGGCAACGCGATTATCATGGGTCGCAAAACATTTGAATCAATCGGTCGTGCACTGCCCAACCGCCAGAATATTGTGATTTCTCGTCACAATATTTCTACCAATGGAATTACCCTTGTCCGTTCTGTCGATGAAGCGTATGCGGCTGTCGAGCCTGATAAAAAGCCATTTATATTTGGCGGCGCGCAGATTTATAGTGAGACTTTGGACGACATCGACGTTATTTACGTCACCGAAATAGACACGGTGATTGAAGACGCTGATGCTTTCTTCCCTCCTCTGGGGTCCGAGTGGCACGAAACATCACGTGAGCATCATGATGCTGATGCAGATAATGCCTATCCGTTTGATTTTGTTACCTATCGTAAAGATTAAACCGCTATCGGAGCCTTGATTGGTGGATCTGGATCGTAATTTTCGAGACGGATATCATCAAACGTGAAGTCATCGAGGTTTTTAACGTCAGGGTTCAACCACAAAGTTGGCAATGCTTTTGGCGCGCGTGATAGCTGCTCGTCCACCTGATCCATATGATTGAGGTACAAATGCGTGTCGGCGAGTGTGTGGACAAACTCGCGTGGTTTTTTGCTCGTGACCTGCGCGACCATGGCAAGGAGTAGCGAGTATGATGCGATGTTAAACGGTACACCCAAGAATGTGTCAGCACTACGTTGATACAGATGCAAATCAAGCCAATCGCCTGAGACATTGAACTGGAATAGCGAATGACATGGTGGTAATCCACCTATCTCGACGATGGTGTCGATCTCGGCTGGGTTCCAGGCGCTGACGATGATGCGACGACTGTTGGGGTTGCTTTTGATCGTGTCAATAGCGTTGCCGAGCTGGTCGATAGTTCCGCCCTTGCCGTCCGGCGGATTTTTACTGTTGTTGCCCTGTGCGTTGCTTGGCCAACGACGCCACTGCACGCCGTATACAGGACCCAGATCACCCCATTTGTCAGCAAAATCATGATCAGTTGCCAGCTTTTGGACGAACTCTTTGATCCCTGTTTTCCACTCGTCGCTGTCGCTTAGTGGTACTGGCTGATTGTTTTTTTCCAAATAGGCTTTGTATGGCCATTCATCCCAGATATGGACGTTATTTTGCGCCAAATATTCAATATTGCCGGTGCCTTTGAAAAACCACAATAGTTCGTGAACAACACTGTTAAAATACAGTTTTTTCGTGGTAACGGCTGGGAATCCATCACGCAGATCATAGCGAACTTGCCGACCAAACACGCTTTTGGTACCTGTGCCGGTACGGTCACCCTTTATTTCGCCGTTTTCTTTGATGTCGCGCAGCAAATCAAGATATTGTTTCATGTTCCCTCTCTTGTATGTATGATCTATTATGTCATAGGAGAACCCATCCTAAAACCCCTTCCCGCCGCAACTGAGATGAGCTCTACAGCGAAAACTGCGACAGGAACTGCCACAGGTAGTCGTTGGACACCTGACCCCACGTGTGCCCGCCGCCGTGAATAACAACATTCTGTACAGTGGCATTATCACGGCATCCTGTCCATGTAGTGGTAGCAATGGATGGTTGGGGTTGGGCTGTCTGTATCTTTGTGCAGTTATTCATATCTGCACGCATAGCTGTCCAGTTATAGATTGGTGGCAGATTTCGTGCGGTCGAGCCTGCAAATGGCACGATGGGGTCGCTATCGCTATGAATAGTGATGAGTGGGGTCGGACGATCGGGTTTACAGTCGCCATGCGGATAGTACATAGCGCCAGACACAATCGCATAAGCAGCGAATCGGTCGGGTAATTCGCAGGATAGCATTGACGCGAATCCACCACCGTTTGACATACCCGCTGCATAGATCTTTGTTCTATCAATACATAGATCCGATTGCAATTTATCTAGGATTATGGCCGTAAATGCTACGTCATCAGCAGGTGACGAATATGGTGCACCTTCCCAAGCGGTTTGACCATCTACTCCGACAGTTGGCGATGGATAAACGATGATTGCCGGTAGTTGATCCAGACCATAAGCAGCCTGAGCACCTTGGGCTGTGGCGCTTTTGCCTGGGTAGAACAGTAGCAGCGGATAGTAATGATCTTCTGAAAAGTCTTGCGGCAAGTGAACGAGAATGTCGCGATTGCCGTTCGACGTTGGTAGCGATAGTTGTTTGGTCGAGTTTGCCGGCCAGCTACCAATCAGCTTACAAGTCGTTTGGACTGTCTTGGCGCTCACAAGCTGCTTTTCAAGATCGCGATTCTGGGATTGGAGTGTTTGGACGCTGGTAAACAGGGCCAACATGACCCCTGCCAGCATGGCACACAAAATCCCCCATGCGATGTGGTGCATAGTTGTCGAGTGGGACTGGAATTGACGGCGTTTGGCAGTGTACATGCGTTATTTCTGTCTTATCTTATCACCAAATGTGCTGGTTGCGTCAATCAAAAACAGCCCATGTATAGCGGGCTGTTTTGTGATTAAAAGACTTAATCTAGTTGATACCGATATCTACTTTGATACCAGGACCCATTGTTGTAGTAACACTGGTTGACTTAACGTAGTTGCCTTTTAGGCTCGATGGTTTTTGTGCCTTGAGACTGTCGACAAATGCTTTTGCATTCTCTTCCAGTTTGGCCGCGCCGAAACTTACCTTGCCAATAGCAACGTGAACGATCGCTTGTTTGTCTACACGATATTCAACGCGTCCGGCTTTAGCTTCGCTGACGGCTTTGACAACGTCGGCTGCAACAGTGCCACTCTTTGGGTTTGGCATCAGACCGCGAGGGCCAAGCAATCGGGCATATTTGCCCAGACGTGGCATATATTGAGGTGTCGAGACCAGGATGTCAAAGTTTAGTTCTTCTTTGTCTAGTTGTTTCAGGAACTCTTCGTCGCCAACGACATCAGCACCTGCTTTGGTGGCTGCCGCGTGGTCGCCCTCTGGTGCGAATACGGCAACACGGACGGTTTTGCCACTACCGTTTGGCAGGCCGACGGTTGCACGAATATTCTGGTCTGCCTGGCGAGGATCAACGCCCAGGCGAACATG
>CAZCYG010000018.1:0-9622 GCA_964502795.1 uncultured Candidatus Saccharibacteria bacterium
TAGCGCATACAGCGATAGGTAGAATGAATTTCTTCACATCTCTCAACTTCATATCTCTATTATAACAAATTATGTCCATAATGTCAATGCTTATCTTTATTTTACATCTAGCCTGACCTCTGATGCTGTGCTATAATCGGGCAAGTTGCAGTATTGCAGCAGCCACAATACGACGGCCGCAGGCCGTCCAATTCAACAAACCAAGTTTGCTGTTTGTTGAATTGAGAGGAGGAACAACGAAGAGACAAAGCTTTTACCGTTTATGGTGAAGCGAGGTCTCGAAAGTGAGTTCCGACGACGAAGAGACCCAGGTGGCTGCTGCGTGAAACGCAAATTATTGGACGGAAAGCCGTCCCCTTCAGACCAAATTGGAGGATATTTACGTTTTAGGCAGGAGCTACGTGATACGCGTAACTCGCAAATACGGAGGAGTACCCAAGTGGCTGAAGGGGACGGTTTGCTAAATCGTTAGTCCGGGGAAACCTGGAGCGGGAGTTCGAATCTCCCCTCCTCCGCCAGATGAAAAGAGCTCGACCAAAAGGTCGGGCTTTTTTCATACCGCCGGTGGCGGTGAAGTTCGGACTCCGCGCTAATTTTGTGATAAATCACAAAATGCGGGAGTATCGCTCCTCCTGGAGCCTCCGCTCCTTCATTCGAAAAGGTACGAAAAGAACTTTTCGTTTCCTTTTCTCACTCCGCCGAATCCTTAGCCGTTTGAGGAGCAAAACAAAGTGGAGCGATACCTCCTCCGTCAGGTATAAGCAGTTTATATTCGCTTGTTGTTTTTGTTTTGGTTGGTGATATACTGACCTAAAATACTTAAGTTTAAAGGAAAACGTATCTATGACGAAGAAAAATGAAAATGGGTTTGGGCTTATCGAAGTGGTAATGGCGATAATAATCGTCATGCTTCTGGGCGCGGTTGTCTACTTCTATGTACAGGCGAATCAGAAAAAGGATCAAGCCAGCTCTACGGCGGCACCTAGCTCTGCTGTGTCACCTGGTTCCTCGACATCGCCTACATCAGAAGAATCTTTAAGTAGCGATTCCGTAAAAGCGGCAGTCAATAACTTTTATAGTGCATATTGGTCGGCCGTAAAAGACTCAAACTCAAAGGCTATGGACGCCACCGTTGCCCAGTATGGTACCGCAAGTTTCATCTCAACGTATAATGGTATTATGCACGGCAATCAAGCTGTTGCGGGTGATCCGGTTATGTGTGTCAACGGCTCAATAGAGAGTGACCCCGTGGTGACGGATGTAAAGCTTGCGTCAGATAAGGCAACGGTAACGGTCAAGGTATCGGGATCGATCGCACCAACAGTGACTATAGTGAAGGATAATGGCGTAAAGATTGATTCAGTATCTTGCTCGTTCTGATGGAGATGGTGGCAGTCGAGTTATCTCACTTCTGATTTCGTTGATAATCCTCTCCCAAGCAAAGAAGATCCGAAAGGGTCTTTTTTGCTTGGGAGAATGTGGCGGAGCTCGGCGTAGTAAGCGAAGCAAAACAAAGTGGAGCGATACCTCCCCTCCTCCGCCAAGTATAACTACTAGGTATCTGCACGGTGTTTGTTTTGATACAATATGGATAAATGAAAAAGATTGTAATTCTTGCGATCACGGTAATACTTGGCTTTGTAGTTCATACTGTCCTGAGCGCATACAAAGTTGATAGCAATCAGGGAGTTGGTGTTGATTTACTATTTGGCTGGCAACAATCTACAGGTGTTATTACAGAAGGAGTGCAGTGTGCTCAAGGTGGAGATGGAGATTCTTATGTCAGAGGACTACCGTTCCATATAGAAAAGCGTTATATGTATTCATGTGTTGGATCAGGTTTGAGTAACACTTTTGCGGCTGTCCTAAATTTAGTGATTGCAATTGGCTTGGTTGGATGTCTAGAGTTTGTCTTCTACAAGTTCATGAAAAGAAATAGATTATAAATTCTGATCTTTGTAGACTACTATGTGCTTGGTTGGGTTTTAATTTCGTCGGTAGCCCCTCGCCATATTAGAGAGACCATATGGTCATCTTTTTGACTGTACTTCCTCTGATATACTTACTTCATGCAGAATAAAAATATTGTTATTACTGGAGCTAGCGAAGGTTTGGGCAAAGTAGTTGCTTCGAAATTAGTAGCGGAGGGGGCAACGGTTATTCTTGTAGCTCAAAACGAAGAGAAGCTGCAGCAAGTATCTGATCAGATTGGTGAAAAGGCACATACGTACGTTTGCGACATCTCTGTCCCTGAACAAGTACGCCAAACGGTAGCCAAAATTGTGGCAGATTTTGGACAAATAGATATTCTCGTCAACAATGCGGGTCTCTGGACTGACGAGGAATTAGAAAAGTCAGACCCAGATCGGCGTAAACGAGTATTAGAGGTTAATGCTATTGGTACAATAGAGGTTACGAAAGCATTCGAACCTACTTTTCGTACGCAAAATGAAGGACAGATCCTCAATGTCATCTCAACCAGTGGTACAAATGATACGAGTTCCGGCGACAACACCCGCTGGCAGACATATGGTGCGAGTAAGTGGGCATTGGCCGGGTTTACCCGTGCATTTAAAGATTCGCTCGATGGCACAAATATTAAGGTGACCGGGTTCTACCCTGGTGGTTTTGAGAGTAATCTGTACGAAAATGCCGAACGCGAGGACGCGCATAACCAGCCGTGGATGATGCAGGTTAACGATGTTGCCGATGCCCTTATTTTTTGCCTGACACGGCCTGCGGATATGGTTGTTGAAAAGCTTGTTGTCACAAAGCAAAGCAGAGGACCAATGGATTAAGCTACTCCATAGATGGTATCTATGTTGATGAGTCCGCAAGGACGAAAATGAAGCAAGCCAATGTGATACTACGTTTTTGTAATTTTTATCACAGTTTTCTCCCAAGTTAGTTGTATACTAAGTGCATTTAAAGGAGGGTACGGTATGAAAACAAGACTACTGGGGGCGGCACTGGTGGTAGTGCTGTCCGTGTTTGGGGTCGTTAGTTTGGCAAATGCGCAGACATTTCGGTCGGGTGATACAACGAACGTGTCACAGAGCGAAACGATTGACGGTTCGGCGTGGATTGCTGGATCCGCCGTCGACATCGCTGGCAAAGTCAACGGCGATGTTTTTTGTGCTGGGCAAACGGTAACGATCAGTGGCGAAGTTGACGGCGATGTGTTGTGCGCGGCGCAGACACTGACGATATCTGGCAAAGTCACTGGCGACGTGCGTGTAGCGGGTCAAACGGTCGCCATCAGCGGTGATGTTCAGGGTAGTGCTTCAGCAGCCGGTCAGACGGTGACACTCGAGGGTCAGGGCAACGTCGGACGCGACGCGTCGTTTGCCGGTCAGACCGTCCGAGTCAACGGTATGGTTGGTCGCGATCTGACCATCGGTTCGGCAAGCGCCACGATCGGCTCGACAGTTGGCCGCAACGTCAACGCCACGGTCGAAAGTCTGACTCTGGCCAGTGGCGCCCGCATTGCCGGAACGGTTGATTACATCGGACCCAAGACGCTCACTCGCGAAAACGGTGCCGAAGTCACCGGCAAGATAACCTACACCGAACGCCATGTCGAGGACAAAGGCCAAGCCGCCGCAGGTGCCACCTGGATGGGAACGCTTGTCTGGTCGCTTATGCTGCTGTTCAGCGCGGTCGTCTTTGCCCTGATCTTTCCACGCGAATTACAGCGCACGACCGATGCGTCCGTGGCGGCCGTGCCAAATGCCCTGCTGGCCGTGCTGGTCGGCCTGATCGCAGGCATTGTCATGCCATTCATCGCGATTTTGCTCTTTGTCACCGTGCTTGGCGTCCCACTCGGGCTACTCCTCCTCGCCGCATGGGCACTTATTATTATGCTCAGCGGCGCATTTGCTGCGTACTACCTTGGTCGGGTTGTCTGGCGTAGTCAAACCAACGTCATACTCACTATGTCGGTCGGAGCACTGATCGTTGTTATCTTGCTGCTCATCCCGATCATCAACGTGATCGTCTGGCTGCTGTCCGTCTGGTATGGCAGCGGCGCGATTCTTCTTACCCTGAAAAACCATGCTGTAGCGCCGCATTACGACATGAAAAAGCAATTGCCCCGTAGCCGTAAAGCCTAGGTGGTTCCCTGCTATATAGATACTTTGACCCATGGTGTAAATAGTGCCATACTGTAGGTGGATAACAGATAGTAAATGGGGCACAGCCATGTCATTAAAGATTGAATCAACATCATCTGCTGAGAGCAAAGATTTCATCAAGAGTTTTTTGAATACGCACGCCAGCGGCGTACTGATTACGAGCGATAAAGCAGGCAACCCTTATGGTGCAGTCGTATATTTCTCGCTGGAGGATGACTATACTCTAACATTCGCAACCAAAACCGAAACGCAAAAATACAAAAATATAGAGGAAAACGACCAGGCTGCGTTCGTGGTCTATGACGAAAAAGAACAAATGCAAGTACAGGTTGTCGGACATGTTGAACACATCAATGATAGTGACGAACGTGAAAAGGTACTGCGCTATATGTACACTACCTCGCCCAAACTGAGTATGGCCTGGCTCCCGCCCGCGGAAAAACTCGAAGCTGGGGGGTACATTGCGCTACGCCTTGTTCCCCAAGTGATCAAAATGGCTATTTATAGTCGCTTTGACGAAGATCGCAACGATATTTATGAAACGATCCTCTTTACGCAAACTCCATAAAAAATCAAACTTGCTCATGGTATACTGTATCCATGCAACCAGATAACCAACAAGGTTTATATCGCACCAGTCAGGGCCAACCTGTGCAACCAACACAGCCCGTGCAACCGGTTGCCCCGCCACAGCCCACAGCGCCAGTCGTGACACAGGCCGCAGTGACTGCCGCGCTTGCCGAGCCAGCTGTCGCAGCAGTTGTCGATGTTCCCGCACCAGAGCTAGCTGTTGATCAGGAGCAAGAATCGACAGACGAGCCGATTACATGGGTTGCGTATGAGTATATCCATCAGGAAAAGGGTACGATGTGGTTTGTTGTCTTTGCTGTTATTATTGCTGCACTATTGGCATTGTCGGTATTTTTGATGAAATCATGGTCGTTTGCCGCGCTGCTGGCGGTGATCGCTG
This sequence comes from uncultured Candidatus Saccharibacteria bacterium, assembly GCA_964502795.1. GTDB lineage: Bacteria > Patescibacteriota > Saccharimonadia > Saccharimonadales > Saccharimonadaceae > UBA2112. Next base: position 5,104 of record CAZCYG010000018.1, read on the forward strand.
TCGTCGTTGTTATCTATTCGCGACGACCGCCGCGTGAACTCACCTACACGCTTGGTGATGATGGTCTGTTAGTTGATCAAAAACTGCACAAATTTACCGATTTTAAATCGTTTGGCGTTGTCCGTGACGGTCAGGAATTTTCGGTGATGTTAATCCCGACGCAGCGGTTCCAGCCTGGCGTGACGGTGTATTTCCCCGAAGAAGCGGGCGAAGCGATCGTTGACCTGTTGGGTGCGCGTCTACCGATGAAAGATCTCAAACTTGATGCGGTCGACAGGCTTGTTCGTCTGCTTCGGCTCTAGTCGTCTTGTCACCCCTGTAAATTTATGCTACAATCAGCAAGTTGCGCACCCGTAGCTCAGCTGGATAGAGCGTCGGCTTGCGGAGCCGAAGGCCATAGGTTCAAATCCTGTCGGGTGTACCAAGAAAATAGTCTCATGTAATATGGGTCTTTTTTCTTGATAGTATAGTTATGTGAATGATGCTGAAATCATTGAGAAAACGAGACAGTTTATAGAGCAAAAATTCGGCAGCGAGGGATCGGGTCATGACTGGGCGCATATGTACCGCGTGTGGCAGCTGTCCAGGACGATTGCCGCATCCGAACCAGGTGTCGATCTGATGGTAGTAGAGTTGGGCGCACTGCTGCACGATATCGCCGATTGGAAGTTCCACGATGGTGACGAATCCGCAGGGCCGCGTGCCGTCCGCGAATGGCTGGAGAGTATTGGTGCAGATAGTGACATTGTTGAGAAGGTCGAGCATATCGTGGCCAATATCTCATATCATTCATCGCTGGGCAAAGATCGTCCCGCTCTGTCGCCAGAAGCGGCGATCGTGCACGATGCCGACAAACTAGATGCAATCGGCGCCATTGGCATTGCGCGTACGTTCATCTATGCTGGATCTAAAGGTCGCCCGCTCTACGATCCGGCAATCAAACCGAAGTTTCATGATTCGGCCGAATCCTACCGTAAAAACAACGAAAACAACACAACTATCAATCATTTTTACGAAAAGTTGCTCCTCCTCAAAGACATGATGCTGACAGATACCGGCAAGCGTCTCGCCCAGCATCGACATGAATACATGGAGCAATTCCTTGATGAATTCTATGCGGAGTGGGACGGACACCTATAAAATATTGATATATTTCAGTTTTATGTTATAATGACATAAATGGTATCAAATAACGAGACTACTCTTTGGACTATGAGGACAGTAAATATTGCCTCGCGGCATTATGTCGAGCAAACACCACACGACGAGCAGTCAAAAGTAGGACTCGGACATTATATCGATAATGTTGACACACTCCTACGGGCTATAAAAGGGGTCCCGCTTGTTGATCCCTACGGAAGGCCAATCGATCTTCAGGTATATGTAGAACGGGATATAAAGCACGGGGTAATAGATATTGGCAAAAGACAACAGTTCGGTATACTAAGCGCTGGCGCAAGAGTTATTCCTGACAACAAAACTCCTGATGAGATCGCCGATATATTGCGAAATTCTCACACCCTTGGCAATTTATTTGGACAAATTGCAGATCGACCACTCGGCTCTTTTGACCTGGTAAAAGAAAAAACAAATAGCGAGCTGGTTGTTCTTGACGTCATGAAAGATCCAGATAGATATCTTGACTATACGATACCTAATAACCGTGTTCAGTTCAGCCAAGAAGGATTTGAGCGGATACGGCCCCTTCTTCGCAAAGGAATGGGCTGCCCTGCCTTAAAGCAAGTGGTTCAACTACCCGAGGGCAAGGCCGTGTTATTTGCTGCTTCATGGGCCGCAAATACGGAAGGTTTTATCCATGACTATGTGCTGTCAGGGGTGCCCTACACATACGAAATTGACGAGTAAACACATAAGAAAAAGACTAGACAGAAATGTCTAATCTTTTTCTTATGGCGGAGAGGAGAGGATTCGAACCTCCGGTGCGTTTGACCGCACACCGCTTTTCGAGAGCGGCACCTTCAACCACTCAGACACCTCTCCGCGTCAGAACTCACTCCACGTGGTCAATTTATTTCGTAAATCTCCCTTGTTTCGTTGTTCTTCCTTTCAATTCAACAAACAGCTACAGCTTGGTTTGTTGAATTGGGTACGGCTGCGCCGTATGATCGGCGGGCTACACCTCGTTATTTTACAGATATGAAACGGATTTTCCAACCATCAAATGGAGGTAGCGACGAAAAACGCCGGGAATTGGATTGCCGGTCCGAACGTCGTGATGCTAGTATTTACCATAGACAAACCAATATGAAAAAAATTGTAGCCCTCCTGCTCATCATTACACTCTCGCCACTTGTGGCAGGCCTTTATGGCATGTTCCATGATCAGCTGACGTACACGATTGCACCCGAATACTATACAAAATTCAAATTCTATCAGTTCGGACTCGTCGATCCCGGTAACCCAGTTACCTTCCCGTATCCTCGTATACAGGTTCTGATCGTTGGTTTTATGGCTACCTGGTGGGCAGGACTTATCGCCGGTGTTTTACTGGGGTAAGTTGGTTTGCTGCATCATGATGGCAGGCGCATGTTTGACGTGACAGTCAGTGCGATGGCTATCGTGGCTACCGTTACCTTTATCGCGGGTATTATAGGGCTGATTTGCGCAAAACTGTATCTGGCGGACACAGTGGTTGGTTGGCGTCTGCCCAGTGACCTTGTTGATACCAAATCGTTCATAACGGTGGGTATCATTCACAATTTTAGCTATGGCGGGGCACTTGTGGGACTGATACTGGGGATAGTCTATAGCGTGACGCAGAGGTATAGATCAGTAGGTGTCAAAAAGCGTCAACCGATCAAGAAATCTCGTCGCGTCAAAAAGACGGACTAGATAGACAGATTGCGCAGACTCCTCTTGATATTTAGGAAAATACGCTCTCGTATTCGACCCTGTGACATATCAGCCCCCGCAGGTTCAAATGTCTCACCCGTCATTCGCTCGTACAGCTCGATATACCGCTGGCTAACCTCTTGCTGAAAGTCCTCGGGCATTTCAGGTGCGATTTGTCCCGGCTCGCCAGTAAAGCCTTGTTCTTTCAGCCACTTGCGGACGAATTCTTTTGACATCTGTTCAGGCTGATTTGCATTGCCCCACTGATGTGCACGAAGTCTGTCAGCATCAAAATAGCGGGATGAATCTGGCGTGTGAACCTCATCGATGACAACGATACGACCGTCAGCCAGTTTGCCGAACTCGTATTTGGTATCCGCCAGAGTCAATCCACGCGCAAGAGCCGCCTGTTGCCCCTCTGCGAACAGCTTTCGTGACAGATCTTCCATCTCCTCAAACTCATCCGCTGTTGCAAGTCCCAAATCAACAATTTCATCCGCCGTGATCGGCAGGTCGTGTCCCGATTCCGCTTTGGTGGTAGGTGTCAGTATCGGTCTGCCGAATTCGTCAAATTCATGCATATTGTCCGGTAATAACGTGTCGCCAAGCCTTCGCACATCTTCATCTCGGTACGCTTTCCATGCGCTTCCCAGCAATACACTACGCATGATCATCTCTAGTTTGAACGTCGTCGCTTTGTAGCCGATGCTGACATTGGGGTCGGGTGTATCAATCAACCAGTTTGGTGCAACATTCTTTGTCGCGTCCAGTAGGTGGGCAGACATCTGATTCAATACCTGGCCTTTGTGCGGGATTGTATTTGGTAGTTCCTGATCAAACGCCGATATACGGTCGGTACGTACTACCGCCACGAGTTCCTGCCCCCGATGCTCAAGTGTATATACATCACCTACTTTACCGCGCTCAACCTCGTTTTTTTGACCCGGGAGTGTGGTAAATGCTGTTTCGTGAAGCGTTGCCATGGGCTATTTCCCTAATCTGCGAGCAATATACTCATCGATATCGGCGGTGGCGAGATCCTCATCTTTTTCATAAACACCAGTTTTTAGGTTCTCCTGGTAGGCTTCCAGCCGTTCAAAGAGACCCTCATTGTTATTAGCGAGGATTCGTGCTGCAAAAAGTGCGGCATTGACAGCGCCATTCTGCGATTTTTCAGAAGATTTCCCTGTAACCGCCAAGGGGATACCTTCTGGCATCCGTACCATCGATCCGAGTGCTGCATTAAGGGGATCAGGGCTTGATTCGACAGGAACACCTATCACGGGTAAAAGTGTCTCGCTGGCAACCATGCCTGGCAAGTGAGCTGAACCTCCAGCGGCAGCAATAATAGCTTTTAATCCTCGCTTTCGTGCCGTTCTAGCGTACTCCATCATTGCTTCAGGTGTTCGATGAGCTGATTTTATACGGAACTCATAGGGAACTTCTAAAGTATCAAAGGTATTTCCGATTTTACGTATATGTGGCAGATCACTATCCGACCCCATAATCACGCCTACTAATGGATTCTCTGCATTTCGCGCCATCTATAACCTCCAAATTATCCTTCTACTATACCAACCCCGCAGGCTCAGACAAGCATGAGCTATATCATCACAGCCAGCGGCTTGGTATACTAAATGCATGAACGATGATCAATTTATGAAGT
>CAZCYG010000019.1:0-9450 GCA_964502795.1 uncultured Candidatus Saccharibacteria bacterium
GTCGGCATGTATTTGGATTGGCTCAGGCAAAAGAAGCCATTCGTACGAATGATTATGCAGTTGTTGTTGAGGGAAATCTGGATGTAGTCAGCAGCCATCAGGCAGCTGTAAATATGGTTGTTGCAACTGCAGGTACTGCATTGACTGAGCATCATTTGCGGGCGCTGGGTCGTCTGACGTCGCATGTACGATTGGCATTTGATGGTGACAAGGCAGGACTTGCGGCAACTGAACGAGCGATCCCCATCGCGCAGCAAGTAGGCGTTGAACTATCAATTATTACATTGCCGGCCAGCGCCAAAGATCCAGATGAACTGATCCAACAGGATCCAAAGTTGTGGCAACGGGCAATTGATACGTCGCAGCCGGTTGTCGATTGGGTGATTGGACAATTTGCTGGCAGAGAAGACCTATCGACAGCAGCGGGCAAACGCGCGTTTACAACCGCGGCACTAACGGTGATTAGGTCGCTCCATGATGCTGTCGAACAAGATCATTATGTGGCGCGTATTGCAGCTATGACCAATACATCACGCGATGCAGTGACAAAAAAATTATCGACTGTTGCCGATACCACTAAACAACTGCGGCAAGTCAAAGCGCAATCAACGATAACCGACACATCAGGGCAAGCACCTGACCGTAATCAGGACGCACTGCTTGCGGTAGCGCTTATAGACGTGCATGTGCAAGATTTATTTCGCACTATTGATCCGATGGTGTTCAATGGTGTGGATAGGCAGGCGATTGCTGCATATATTACGGCACATCCAGGGATTATTATTGGCGACGCGATTCCTGAGGACTTGCAGCCATACGAAAAGTATGTGACAATGTTGTTATTACATCCCGACGTTGAAAATGTGGCATGGGATAGCAGCAATCGTGTTGCGACCGCCACCAACGTGTTACGATCACTACAGGCAAACTATCAAAAAACGAATACCAAAGAATCATTGCTGCGTCAGGAAGCAGAAGCCAGAGAACGTGGCGATGATGTGGCTGCGGCCGAGATATTAAAGCAGTTGAGCACATTAATCAAAGGAGAAAAATAAATGGCAGACGATGATACGTTGCAAAATCAGGATGAGCAGACGACCGATCAGACCGATGATGTATTAGCGGCAGATCTGACCGATATCGAAGAACCGGTACTGGATGATCTGGTCGACGAAGAAGAAATTGACGACGAAACACTGAACAATAGTCAGTATTTTGATGATATTAGCGATGACAGTGTACGCTTGTATTTGCGTGAAATAGGTAAAATTCCACTACTGACTGGTGAAGAAGAGTTGGCATTGGCCCAAAAAGTGGTGGCAGGTGACAAAAAGGCCAAAGACAAAATGGCCGAAGCAAACATGCGTCTGGTCGTGTCGATTGCTAAACGCTACAGTGGTCGTGGTTTGGACTTTTTGGATCTGATCCAAGAGGGTAACACGGGTCTGCTACGTGCCGTCGAGAAATTTGATCCGGACAAAGGATTTAAATTCAGCACGTATGCAACCTGGTGGATTCGCCAGGCGATCACCCGTGCGATTGCTGACCAGGCTCGTACCATTCGTATTCCGGTGCACATGGTTGAAACGATTAACAAATTGCTGCGCACCCAGCGCCGTATGACCCAAGAATTGAACCGTGAGCCAACCATTGAAGAACTGGCAAAAGAGCTGGAAATGGAGCCGGAAAAGGTTGAATACGTCATCAAGATCAAGCAGGATATTACCTCGCTTGACGCTGGTGTTGGTCGCGATGGCGAAGACGAAGACAGTGTGCTGGGTGATTTTATCGAAGACGAAGACAGCGCAACTCCTGAAGAATCGGCAACGAATCAGCTGTTGAAGGAGCAAGTCCAGGCAGTACTGTCGACACTTAGTGATCGCGAACAAAAGATCATCAAGATGCGCTTTGGACTGGAAAACGGCAAATCACATACACTCGAAGAAGTTGGTCAGGAATTTGCCGTCACCCGCGAACGTATTCGTCAGATCGAAGCAAAAGCACTCGCCAAACTTCGCAAGCACAAAGATGCAAAGAAGCTACATGAGTATTTAGGATAGTCAAAGTAAGCAACAAAATAAGGGGCCTGTCGGCTCCTTATTTTTTATCTATTTATAGCCATTAGGCCCCGAAGTTCATTTTGTTGTGCCCACAAAATGCCTACATCCTCTAGGCATTTTTGTTGTTTTTTGGTCTGTTAAATTTGCTAAATGTTTCAAAATATGCAGAAGATACTTGACAAATTAAGAGAGAGAGTATATTACATAGTATCTTTTACAAAAAATAAACAAAAAGGTATAAAAATGACCGAAACAGAACAGAGCAACGAACAAGAAAAGACGCTTGATCCACGTGTTGAATCGCTCGCGATTCCACTCGCACGTGATTACGCAGAAAAAAATTATCCAAAAGTTGGCGAAGACGAAAATGGTGTATCAATTTTTGAACCAGCATGGCGCGGTGCCAATGGTGAGAAAGATCTTCGTGGCAAATCCAAAGAAGACGTGGCTGCAGATCTTGTGGCACAAGGCTGGACTCCAGAGGCCGCTGCTGCAACTGCAGAAACTACCGTGGTTGATATTGCCAATACTCCCTACGACCAGTTCTCTGAGTATTGGAAAGAACAAAACCGCGGCGGTGCTGAGTACCTCGTTGCGCTTGTTGACGAGCGCGGTACCGCGGCCTTGCAGAGTCTCGACCTGTCGGATGTAGCAACTCGTAGCCAGTACGGCACGCTGATCCATGACAACTGGATCTCTCGCAACGAATGGGTAAAGGATCCTAACTATGGCAATCCCGACCTCGCGAAACCATTTGACGAGCTTTCATCAGAAGAGCAGCAGAAAGACATTGACCAAGTAGGCGTGCTGCAAAAGTGGCTAGCCGAGCAACAGTAGTTTGATAACACCTACATAACGAGAAAACTCCTTATATAAGGAGTTTTCTTTTATACTAGTGATATGAAATTACCGAAGATTGTTGGAATTGCAGGAACGAATGGTGCGGGCAAAGATGAATTAGGGCGATTGCTGGCGGAGCGCCGCGGCTATCATTTTCATAGCGTGACGGATCTGTTGCGTGCGGAGCTTAGTCGTCAGGGTAAAGAGATTAATCGTGAGAATTTAGCCGCGCTAAGCAAGCAGTGGCGTAACGAAACCGGCGATGATGGTGTGATGTTTACAAAAGCTATCCAGGCATATATGGCCGAAAAAGACGAAAAGGGATATGGCGGTGTCGCACTCGCGAGTATCCGTCACCCAGGTGAAGTTACGGCTGTCCAGAACTTTGGTGGAGTAGTGGTATGGGTAGATGCAGATCAACAGACACGGTATGATCGCGTGACCGGTAATAGTCGTGGCCGCATGGAAGACCACGTGACATTTGAACAATTCAAGGCCGACGAAGACCGAGAAATGTATCCACCAGCCGATGCGCCTGCTGGAACATTAAATATGGCTGCGGTCCGCGACGTGGCAGATATCAAAATCACAAATGATTTTTCATCCGTCGATGAATATCGCGACTATTTGATCAAAGAGTTTGATTTGTAGATCAGAAATCTATTTCGCGTAACAAATCGTCGATTTGAATATGGAGTTGCTCCATACTACCGTTGTCAAAGAGGTAATAGTCGGCGATGGCAATGACGCCGCCTTTGTTCAGTGTTTCAATTTCGTCGTAGTCACGTTCATCAACTTGCTTACTCGTGAGGGGTAGCTCACTTCGTCCTGCTAGGCGTCGATGACGAATGCGTCGCCGTGATGTGAGAGCCACGACTGTCAGGCTGCCAGGAAATTCATGGCGCAGACGTTTGTAGGTATCCCAGCTGCCTAATCCTTCCAGGATGACCTTGTGTTGACCGCTCTCCACGAGAGTATTTATCTGCTCGATCACTTTGGTTGCAACCATATCGCCAGAGGGGTCAAGTCGCATTTTTTCACGGATCATCCGTTCATTTTCAACTGTCTCGTCCAGTCCGGCATCATCAAGTGCGGCCTTGATAATAGCGGCAAAGCTCACTTTTGGTATGCCACGTTCGGCCAAGTAGCGCGTGACAGCCGACTTGCCAGTACCAGCCAGTCCGACAAATGCGATGAGGTCAAGGTTTTTGAGTTCAGACATTAGCACTATTGTAGCAGCTTTTATTTGCCATGACGGCGTTCGCGAGTGTGAAAATCATCAATCACGGCGCGTAGGTGTTCGGACTTGAAGTCAGGCCATAACATCTCGGGGAAACTGTACTGTGTTTCGTCTGCCAGTAGACTCATGAATCCTGCACTGTTGTGAGGGTCGATCCACGAGCCGGTGCGGACGATCAGGTCGAGATTTGGCAAAAACCCTGTCCATGATCGAGAGCGTAGTAGTTGATTGGCAGGTACATTAGTTATAGGGTTGGCCAAGATAGATTCTACTGCGGCGGTGCGTTCGCGATCACCGCTATAATCAATCAAAAGAGTTAGTTGATGTGTCGTTCGATGGGCAGTTTTGGCAATGGCCTGTTCTAACGCATCGACTGTTTTTGGTGTCAGGCTATCCCGCCATTCACCAACGATGTTAATTCGTACATCGTATTTGTCGATGACAGGATGTTCCGAAAATTTATGGATGTTTTTGCGAAATGCTCGATCAATTCCGTTAAAAAAATCGGATGAACGATCAGCAAGATTTGCGTGCGAGCTGCCCCACATGGACAGATGAGTCACGCCCGATTCAAATGCAGCGCCCGTTACACCTACGAGTCCATCAATTGCAATATCGTACAATTTGGCATAACCGCTTAGGCCGTTTTGGCGTGCCCAGCGACGATTGCCGTCGGGGATAATTGCAAGGTGAAACGTGTCAGACATGGTCTGTTTATAATAGCGCGGAATCAACACAAGGGTCAATGAACATATAGGTAAGTTATGGTTGTGCTTGCGTGTCATCATAGCTCTCCTTATACTTTTGTCATGGCTGTCGAAAATCTACGATCAAATAATGAGATAACTCAAATGAACTTGGATGCTTCTGTCCAAGCCGAAGATCCAGTTCGTGCGTATTTGAACGGGATTGGCAAAATACCACTACTGGATGCAGCACAAGAAGTTGAACTAGCAAAACAGATTGAATCGGGCTTGTATGCCGAAGCAGTGATAGGTGCGTATCATATACGCGAGGATGTCGCATATGATGTCAAAGTAGATAAAACGATGATTAAAAAGACTGTGTTGTTTCGGGAATTATCGGATTTAGAAGAACGGGATTTACAACGTATCGTCCGAGAGGGTGAACGAGCTAAAGGGGATATGATTGAAGCAAATTTGCGTTTGGTTGTGTCTATGGCGAAGCGCTATAGTGGCAACGGTATGCCGCTACTCGACATCATACAAGAAGGCAATCTCGGTTTGATCCGTGCCGTTGAGAAATTTGATTATACAAAGGGCTATAAATTTAGTACCTATGCAACATGGTGGATCCGCCAAGCAATTACCAGGGCATTGTTGGATAAAACAAGAACGATTCACTTGCCGGTACATTTAGGCGAAGATATTAACAAGATGAAGTCGACTGCGCATAGACTACTGCAAGAACTAGGTCGTGAACCTACTGCGGAGGAAATAGCCAAGGAGCTAAGTATTGGATCCGAGAAGGTGGTTGAATTACAAGGGTATGCCGAGAATGAACCGGTCAGCTATGACATGTTGATTGGTGATGATGCAGCGCTAGGTGATGTGATTGAAGATGAGCAGGCGGTTGATCCGGTGAAGGCGGTGGTATTTAGTCTGGGCGCAGAAGCACTGAACAGAGTAATCGATACGTTAGATGGACGTGAAGCGGATGTTCTGCGGCGACGCTTTGGACTCTATGATGGCCGACTATGGACATTAGAGGAAATAGGTAGTGTATATGGTGTAACTCGCGAAATAATCCGTCGGAGAGAGGGGAGGGCATTGGCAAAACTACGTCATCCAAGCAGGACTGAGAGTTACGACGTAGGTCTTGGCCAATAAGCTATACTGGATAGTATGAAGAGATTGGCTGTTATCGACGGAAAATCAGTATTTTATCGCGGATATTACGCCATGCCGGGACTCAGCACCCGTGATGGTACACCAACGGGCGGCGTGTTTGGATTTGCCAGCCTAGCGATCGAGCTGATCAAAAAACTCGAACCAGACTATGTCGCGGTAGCGTGGGACAAGCCCAAGACGAACATCCGTAAACGTAAAGAAATCTATCCGGAATACAAAGCCGGACGCAAACCACCACCACCTGATTTTTATGAACAAATTCCAATCCTGATGGAGCTGTTGGATGCGTTTGACTGGCCCTTTTACGAGTGCGATGACTACGAAGCCGATGATATTTTGGGCACATTTGCGGTCGAAGCCGGACAAAAGGGTATTGAGACATGCCTACTGACCAGCGATTTGGATGCACTGCAACTGATTGGGCCGCACACCAAAGTCTATGCGCTTAAAAACGGGCTGTCCAATATCGAAGAATTCGACGTTGGTCATTTCGAAGAAAAATATGGCATTAATGTCCATCAATTTTTGGACCTGAAATCACTCAAAGGTGATTCGTCTGATAATTTACCCGGTGTGCCTGGGATTGGCGAAAAGACAGCTATTCAATTATTGCAGGAATTTGGGACACTCGATGGCATCTACGAGCATCTGGATGACATCAAACCATCTGTAGCCAACAAACTACGTGCTGGCAAAGATCTGGCATATATCAGCAAAGAAGTCGGACGCATTTGGACGGATGCACCGGTCAAACTGGACTGGGATATTGCTGATGTTGATAATACGGATTTGCCGAAAGTAGCAGCAATTTTGGAGCGTCTGGAGTTTCATTCGTTGACCAAACGCTTACCTAAACACATGCTGGATCAGTCAGCGTCGCATGCGTTAGCGGTGAATAATCTGGCAACTGCTGATATCACAGAGCAGCAGTGGCCAGATCAATTGCTGATATCAGGACCTGTGATAATCGATGTTGTTGATGGGGAGCTATGGCTATCGACGGATCATAGTACCGTCTACCATGCGCCAGTATTGAATGTCGCGAAAAGCACATGGCAAGTGCTCGAAATGGTGACAGTTGTTGGCTATGATATCAAGCAAATTTATCATGATCTGGCAGGCCTGGGTATTGATACGGTACAATTTGCACAGATTCATGATATTCGCCAAGCGGCTTTCTTAATTGACCCATTGCGCCGTGACCGTAGCTTGAATGCACTGATTGGCGGAGAATTGGCAACGCAGCTTGAGCGTATGGCGGCATTGTGGCAAGTATACGATTGGCAGATCGAAGGGTTTAAGGAATTGCCACGCGTAGCAGACATTGCCCAGCGGTTTGATTTTGCACTTGTCTACACACTGTTTTTGATCGAACATCGCGGCGTTAAAATTGATAAATCACTACTGGCGACGATGAGCAAAGAGTTGGGCGATGAACACAAAAAGCGAGAACAAGAAATGTATGCAATGGTTGGACACGAATTTAATATTGGCAGTCCAGCGCAATTATCAGAAGTTTTATTTACTAAATTACAATTGCCGACAACTGGTGTTAAAAAGGGAAAGACAGGCTATAGCACTGATCAAAAGACACTCGATAAATTAAAGGGTCAGCATCCGATCATCGAATTGATTGAGCAGACTCGTGAACTCGCCAAACTAAAGAACACCTATGTCGACACGTTGCCATTACTGACTGATGCGAATGACCGCATCCATACAACGTTCAATCAGGATGTTGCGGCAACTGGGCGGTTGAGCAGCGCCGATCCGAATTTGCAGAATATTCCTGTGCGGACTGATTTGGGTCGTCGTATCCGCGAAGCATTTGTGCCAAAGAGCGGTAACGTATTGGTTAGCGCAGATTATAGCCAATTCGAGCTGCGTCTGGCTGCGGCGCTGGCGAAGGATACGGAGCTTATTAATGACTTTAACGGTGACGTGGATATCCATACTAAAACGGCAGCACAGGCATATGGCATTCCAATGGATGACGTGACAAAAGCACAGCGACGTGATGCTAAGGTAATTAATTTCGGTGTTCTCTATGGCATGAGCCCGCACGGACTGTCTGTGGCGACGGGCATGAATTTAGTGGAAGCAAAAAAATATATTGATCAGTATTTTGAGCTGCGCGCACCGATTCGTAACTATATCGATGCCACGCTGGAAAAGGCCAGAACAGAGGGCTATGTTGAGACATATTATGGTCGCAGGCGCCCAACACCCGATGTCGTAAGCAGTAATTTCATGGTACGCGAAGCTGCCAAGCGCCAAGCCGCTAACATGCCAATTCAGGGCACCGAAGCCGATTTGATGAAACTTGCTATGATTGAAGTCGAGCGGAAACTTGATGGTCTAGGTGAACAAATTTTGCAGGTTCACGATAGTATCCTGGTGGAATGCCCGAAAGAAAACAGCGGAAAAGTGGCCGAAGTCCTGCAGAAAACCATGGAATCTATCGCGCCGGAACTACCAGTTAAACTGAAGGTTGATGTGAGTATTGGCAAAAATTGGGGAGAGCTGTAGTGGGTTATACCATTGCGGGCGTTGTCATTGAAGAGCGTGGGCGCTATCTAATGGTTCAGGAAAAGCTGGAAAAATGCTATGGACAATGGAACTGGCCTGCAGGACATGTTGATGATGGCGAAACATACGAACAAGCAGCAATCCGCGAAGCCAAAGAAGAAGTTGGTGTTGATGTTGAACTGGGTGAAAAGATTGGTGAATGGGTTGATAGGAACGGTGAGAGGACGAGAGTTCTTTTTGCCGCGAAACGAATCAAAGGTGACGTTAGTATCAAGAATGACGAGATATTAGGGATTGCATGGCTAACGAGTAACGAAATCACTGCACTACGTGACTCGATGCGTGTTTGTGATTGGACGAGTGATCTGGTGGGAGTAAACGGTAAAGATTGACTTTATATAATAAAAGTGATAAAATATGTATATGAATCGAAGTGGACTATCGAGGATTATCCCAATCATACTAGTGATTGGTGTTATCGGACTCGCCATTTGGGCGCTTGTTTCGGTTGGACGCATGATTTTTGGCAGTAACAATGGTGGCAACGGATCACAAACAACGCAGCAGGTGAATGTTGGCAAACAGGCGTTGACCAAGACAACAGCCGATCGCAGTGTCCGTATGACAGTTCGTGGTCCTATTGTTGCTGACGAGAACTTTCATAGTTACAGTGTGACAATCAGCCCTGATGCACGAAATATGACGACCTACGTCGGATATATGGCGCAGCAGGTTGATACACAGCAACTGACGAACAATATACCAGCGTACGAACAATTTGTGTATGCTTTGCAGCGTGCTAACTTTATGGAGGGTACGCCACTGAGTGGTGATGCGAATGACACGCGTGGTATTTGCGCAACAGGTAGTTTGTATGAATTTGAGGTACTACAGGGAAGTAATAGTATCC
>CAZCYG010000020.1:0-9255 GCA_964502795.1 uncultured Candidatus Saccharibacteria bacterium
CAAAACGATGTCTACAACGTCGTCAAGGCGGAATACGTCGCAATGCGTCTTGCCGCCGAGGTTGGCATTGAAGTTGCGCCGGTCCTGCTTGAGCGGGCCGCCGGAAAGGATGTCCTTCTTATCGAACGCTTCGATCGCGAGAAGGCTGACGATGGCTGGACACGTCGCGCGATGGTGTCGGCTCTGACCTTGCTTCAACTCGATGAGATGATGGCGCGATATGCCAGCTACGAAGAACTCGCAACGATCATTCGCCATCGATTCACGGCGCCAAAAAAGACGCTTCGAGAGTTGTTTTCACGGATGTTGTAGCGGGTTATCGCGAACCATACGAGAATAGTCGTTAGCGTCACCAGCAGACACCATGGGCATAGCGCTTGGATGATGAACATACTAATGTAGAGCAGCGTCAGCGCAAAAATAAAGCCGAGCGTATAAAAGATTTGCGCGGTGAACATGAAAAGGCGCGGAAACCGAACTCCGGCAAGACCGGCGATAGCCACTGATATGACGACCGGCTCGGACATTAATCCGATAAAGCTGTTCGGAAACCCGAATAATTCGTTTGTCGGATGTTTTGCAACCGTCGCACAGTTGACTATCAGGTTGACGCTGCAACTCAAAATGGCGTCGGGGTTGCGCGCCAGATGAAACGCCTCGACGGACAAAACGAATGCAGCCACCAAGCTTCCGATCGCACCCAGCAGCATCGAAATAAAAATCCAGCGGTTATCGCGGAGTTTTTTGTCCTCATGCGTGAAGTAATTTTTTATGGATTTAAACATAATAGCTAACCTCGTCTATTGTTGGCAGCGGTAGCCCTTGCCACATATTCCTCATTGTACCATCAGTATCTGTAGCGACAATTGACGGGTACTGTACGACATCGTACAACCGACAAATTTCAGTACCATCTCGTGTATCTGGATCAACCATATCCAATGTATGTCCCGTTCGTCTTTCAAAATCATGCAAAAACTCTTCGACGATACGCGTATGTTCACTTTTCGGTTTGTAGATGACTATTACACTCATTTTGTATCTTTGCGCCGAGCTGTCAAAATCGTTTCAAATTCGTCCAGAGTCTTGAATTCGTGATATACACTTGCAAACCGCACGTATGCAACCTCGTTTGTTTTAGCTAGTTCATCCAATACCAATTCGCCAATCGTTTTTGACGGTACTTCTGATTCACCAAGAGCATACAAATTCTCTTCTACTTGATTAACGATCTTTTCGATCTCGATTTCACTTGCAAAGAATTTACCGACCGATCGGCGTATTGCGGTTGTCAGCTTGTCCCGATCGTATAGTTCACGCGTGCTGTCTTTCTTGATGACGGCCAGATTCGGCTTCTCGATACGTTCATAGGTCGTAAATCGTTTACCGTCCGGTGTTTCGCGGCGGCGGCGAATCGTCACACCATCACCAACCTCGCGCGACTCTATGACACGGCTGTCTCCGATATTAATTTGTGTACTCACAAGTCCTCCTATGATTCGTCGGATTTTTTATTCTTTTTGCGACGACGCAAAAACGCAGGCGTGTCAGATTCATCATCTTCCTCATGGGCGGTGTCCCACATATTATGAGTCGGCTCTTCTGCAAAGTTTGCTTCTGGATCAGCCTTATCCAGGTCCAAGTCAACGCTCTCAACTGTCTCGTCACTCACCCCTTGTGCTTCAACCTCATGCACTCGATCGGCCTGCGGGCTGAGAGATACTTCTTTCTGGTGGAAAAACTCGCTATCAAATCCTGTCGCGATAACCGTAATGATCAGCTCATCCTCAAGTTCAGGTTTCAGTGTCGCACCAAAGATAATATTGGCATCCGGCGACACAGCGCTGGTGATAATTTCGGCAGCTTCCTGGATCTCCGACATACTCATGTCGTAACCACCGGTCACGTTGAACAGTACACCCTTGGCTCCATCGATCGACACTTCGATCAGTGGTGACTCAATAGCTTGTTGCGCAGCCTGTGCCGCACGGTCATCGCCGCTCGCACGACCAATACCCATAAGCGCACTACCTGCGTTGCTCATAATCGCTTTCACATCAGCAAAATCAAGGTTAATCAAGCCGTGTTCGGTAATGAGTTCCGAGATACCCTGTACGCCTTGTCGCAATACATCATCAGCGATTTTGAACGTTTCGAGCAGCGGTGTTCGACGGTCAATCGTCTGCAACAGACGGTCATTTGGAATAGTAATAAGCGTATCTACCTGGCGGCCTAATTGATTAATTGCCCAGTCAGCATTCACGCGCCGCTTTTCACCCTCAAAACTGAACGGCTTGGTCGCAACACCGACAACCAAAATACCGAGCTCGCGCGCCACTTCTGCCACGACATAGCCTGCTCCGCTGCCCGTACCACCACCTGCACCAATGGTCACGAACACCATATCGGCACCGTCGAGCGCACTTTTAATTTCGTCACGGGATTCATTTGCCGCAGCTTCGCCAACCGATGGATCAGCCCCTGCACCTAGTCCACCTGTTGTCGTATGCCCAAGGTGTATTTTGACGTCAGCTTTGCTGTTATGGAGCGCCTGCGCATCCGTATTCATTGCGATAAATTGCACGCCGGTCAGCCCAGCATCTTTCATGCGATTAATAGCACTACCACCAGCCCCTCCAACGCCTACTACCTTTATACTCGCGAATGTCTGAATTTCACTTGGTGTTACTTCCGGCATGAATACTCCCTACGTCTTTATTCTTATCTAGTATACCATCGATAGACACAAATTTAACCTATATGTTGCTAAGCCTTGAAACGACCGAACAACTTTTTTAATAGTCCGCCTGCTTGATCAGCTGCCGTCTTTGCACGACCTGTGTTTTGTCGATAATGATCGCCGCCTTCACTATCAAGTAGCATCAGGCCGACAGCCGTTGCGAATTGTGGCTCACTGATGTTTTCTGCGACCCCACCAAATCCCTTTGCTGCGCCCAAGCGTACGGCTAGACCTAATGCATCCTTTGTATAATCAACAATATTTTTCAGCTTTGCCCCACCGCCTGTCAGTACAACACCACTGGGTAGCTTTGCGTGACGGCCTGCTTTTTTCAACTCTTTCGTAATGCTATCGAATAGCTCTTCCAAACGAGCTTCGATAATCTCATTCATCTCTTCGCGCGAAAACTCCAGCGATTCCTTTTCGTATTTGATAGTCACAACATCGCTTCCTGACTGCGCAGTAGCCGATCCATGGGTCAATTTCACCTGCTCTGCGACCTCGGGATCGGTCTTGAGCCCGATTGCCAGATCATTCGTAATGTTTATTCCACCAACCGGAATAACACCAACATACTGGAGATCACCCTCTTCAAAGATCGCGATACTCGTCGTTGCGCCACCCATATCAATGACGGCAACGCCGTTTTCGAGTTGCTGTTCGGTCAGTACGGCTTTTGCCGCGGCAACAACACTAGGAGTAATAACATTCGGCGTTACTTTTGCCATCTCAAGTGTACTGTGCAGCGCCGTAACATTTGGTGCTAATGCTGATACCACATTGGCGTTTATCTCCAGCCGAGTCCCAGTCATACCTATCGGATCTTTGATATTGTCCTGGCCATCTAAACGATAACTATGAGGGACTACTTCTAATATTTCACGGTTTGCCGGCACTTTTCCAACAGTTGCAACTTCTTCTATGCGTGCAATGTCTTCGGAACCAACCACGTGATCCGCCGCTCCGACGGCAATCATACCATCCGCAGTCGTACTTAATATATGCGATCCGTTAATACTCACGGATGCAGCGTTGACCTCATATCCGCTCATTCGCTCAGCCTCGCCAAGCGCCTCATCAATCGCCTGCGCAGGACCGCTCAAATTCACAACAGATCCTTTCCGCATACCGGTATTTTTTATTTCGCCAACGCCTACGATTGTCGGCGTGCCTGTCGTTGCATCCAGATGACCAACAACACAGCGAACAGTTGTTGTACCAATATCGATACCGACAGCGTAACGAGAACTATCTTGCATGTGTCGTATTATACCGACAACCACGTGTTTTGAACAGCCATAAGGGCTTTATGCTTTGTTATAGCTGAGTCAAGATCTCTGCACCGTCGTCGGTTATAAGTATTGTATGCTCAAAATGCGCCGCCAAACTACCATCGCGGGTCAAAATTGTCCATTGATCATCTGGATCAGTATAAATTTTTTCGCCCCCCAGAGTAGCCATTGGTTCGATCGCAATCGTATCACCAGTCCGTAGTACTGATCCTGTCCCACTGCGTCCATAATTAGGCACATCCGGTCCCATATGCATCTCTTGACCCACACCATGCCCTACCAACTCTCGTATAATTCCCAATTTTCCTTCTGTCAGTACTTTTTCGACGGCCGCACCAATATCACCAGTTCGCGTACCCGATCCTTTGATTGCATCTATGCCCGCGTAAAGACTACGTTCGGTGGTATTGAGTAAATGTTTTACGGCACCACTCGGATTATTTCCAACAACCATCGTGAATGCACTATCAGTTTTCATACCCTTATAGGTAATGACGAGATCGAATCCCACGACATCACCTTCTTCGAATACATAATCAGTAGGTACACCATGTACTACGGCATCGTTCACACTAATACATATCACTCCAGGAAAATCAGGCACTGGTTCTTTATATGTTGGCGTTGCCCCTAATCGTTTGATCTCATTTGCCACCCAGTTATCAACATCACTACCCGTCATTCCGACGGTGACATACGTCCGTAGACCACCCAGAATAGTAGCAAGTATCTTGCCGCCTTCCCTCATTGCAGTTACTTGTTCACTCGTCTTTTGAGGTTGCATATCAAGCAAGATTATTATTTTTTATTTGATCAACGATCTTTTGATGAATTTGGTCGACTGTACCCATTCCGTCAACACGTGCAATAGGGACACCTTTCTCTTCAAAATATCCCAGTATCGGATCTGTTTCACGGCGATATAGTTCTAATCGTTCGGCGATAATTTCTGGCGTATCCTGTTCGCGACCTCTGTGGCTTAACCGCTCTTGTATCTCTGCGTCTGGTACTTCCAATACGATAACAATGGCGATCTGCCGACCATATGTGTTATTCGTATCCATCAGCCATGTCGCTTGCGCCTGTGTGCGCGGAAACCCATCAACGATCAATCGCTTGAAGTCTTTTGCTTTGCCGAATGCTTCTTCAACCACTTGATACGTTTTTTCATCGCTGACGAGCGCACCAGTCCTAAGGATTTGCCGAACTTCAGGGTCGGTACTTTCGCGGAACATTTCACCAGTAGATAGCCACTTCCAATTCAATCGTTCAGCCAACATATGGCCTTGAACGCTTTTACCTGCCCCTGCCGGACCAAAAAATAAAATCATAGATGCACTCCGTGCTTAGTAGTTAGTAGATAGTAAGTAGTAGATAGTAAATTGTTCACGGATAAATTATAGCGAAGCATAGACCTATTCACCATATATTTCTATCCGCTATGCAAGAGACTCTTTGACAATTCGCGCGAGTAGCGCACCATCTGCGCTATTGCCCACTTGTTGCTTCACGGCGCCGATTACCTGTCCCATAGCTTTGGCGTCAGTCGCGCCAAGTTCGGTGATTTTTGTCATCACAATCTCTCGTAGCGCAGTCTCGTCCAACTGTTCGGGCAGATACTTCGCGATTACCGCAGCTTCTTTACGCTCTTCATCGGCCAAATCCTGTCGACCGTTTTGTTCGTAGATCGCAATACTTTCTTTGCGTTTCTTTACCTCACGAGCAATGATTTTTTCAATTTCATCATCACCCAAGCCTTCATCACGCTTTCCCTGAGCAACCTCTTCGTTTAATATTGCTGCTTTTAGGTTGCGGAGTGTCTCGCCAACAAAACGATCGCCGCTATCTCCACTGAGGAGAGCGGCTTTCATATCGTCTTGGATTGTATCCTTTAATCCCATTGACTAGCGTAGTCCCAATCGTGCCTTTGCTAGCTTCTCGTTCTTTCGTTCTTTGCGAATAATCGCTTTTTGACGGCGCTCGGTCTTGCTGATATCTTTGCTCAGTCGCATTGATGCCTTTGCATTGGCGAGTACACCACTCTGCAAAACCTTACGGTTAAAACGACGAATGAGGTTCTCGTTCGCTTCGTTCTGATCTTTACGTGTTACTTGTACCATATCGAGATTATTGTAACAGAGATACTATTAATTCACAACCCTTTAATAACGTGAACTATCAAATGGCACATCCGTAGTTTCGAGATGTAATAATCGCCCCTCAACTGATCGTCGTCTTTGCCACTCGTTAATATCTGGTTGATACCAAACCGTCACGTACTCGCCCGGCTCAGCAAAGAAATGTTCCGGGGCGTTAAAGGCAAGTAATTGGAGTGTATTCCCGCTTTGGTCACGAATTTCCAGTTTGACATGCTGTGCATCTGCGCCCATTCTGCGTCGGTTCATGACAAGTAGGTTTTCCGATTTCAAAATTGGCTGGGCGTTACCATTGCCAAATGGCTCAAGCGTTGCAATCAGCGCGACGAGTTCTTCGGTCACCTGTTGAAGCGATGCTGATACGTCTGCCTTCGGCAGTAAAAGTTGCTGTTGGTTGAATAATTTTTGTGCCCGATAAAATTCATTTACTCGCTGACGAAACGCCGCGATGTTAGCCGCTGGCATCGTTACGCCTGCCGCTAATTTGTGTCCGCCGCCTTTTGTAATAATGTCATCACTCGCCCGTATTGCATCAGCCGCGCTGAAATCACCATAACTGCGCGCTGATCCCTTTGCAATTGTTTCAAAAGAAGCCAGCTCCTCCGAGGTTTGTGCGGACTGCTCGTGCTGCGTGTCCATTTCTTCTAGTACAAACGCTGGTTTTTTATATTTTTCCAGCAATTTTGCCGCGACAATACCAACAATGCCATGATTCCACCCTATGCCACTCACTACGAGTACCGGGTCGTCTTTGTACTTTTCCGCTTGCACGATTGCCTGCTTCAGAATAGTATCCTGATCCGCTCGCCTGACACGATTCAGATCGTCCAACTGTCGGGCTTTTTGGAGTGCCATCATGCCATCTGCCGCCACCAGCATATCGAGTGCTATCTGGGCTGTCTCCAGACGTCCGGCCGCATTCATACGTGGTCCCAAAGCAAATCCCAAACTGCGCGTATCTAATTTGGCTGGATCAACACCCGCCACTGTCATCAATGCTTTTAATCCCGGCCGTCTGGTTTGAGACAACACCTTTAGTCCCCAATACACATTTGCCCGATTTTCGTCCACGAGCGTCACGACATCACACACCGTACCGAGCGCCACCAGGTCCAGCAACCACTTCTCCTGACCATCAGGCAGTCCATCCAGTCGTGTCTGTAGCGCTTGGACCAGCTTGAACGCCACGCCTACACCCGCTAAGTCCAGGAATGGGTAAAGACCAGTTGTTGGCTTTTTTAACAGATAGTTTTCATACGCATCTGGATAGTCCTGGAGTAACCGTTTCGGGTTGACCACCGCCACTGCCGGTGGTTGCACTGGTGCTACGTTATGATGATCGGTCACAATAACATCAACGCCAAGTTCCTTAGCACGAACAATTTCTTTGTCACTCAAACTGCCACAATCAACTGTAATAATCAGGTCCGTACCTTTATCTGTGATTCGTTCAATCGCATCAACGGTCAGACCGTAGCCCTCGACAAAACGATTCGGTATAAATGCCTGCACACTGGCAAAGCCAAATTTCTCAAACGCATCAATGAGTACGGTCGTTGCGGTCAAACCGTCAATATCATAATCTCCGTAGATAGTAATGTGCTGTTTTTCACGATGCGCTTTTACTAACCTATCGACAGCCTTTTGCATGTCAGGCAACAAAAACGGATCATGCTTTGCATCATAACTAGGATTCAAAAAAGCATCACGTTTCTTCCCGGTCAAACCCCGGACTTTGAGTATTTCGTCAAACAGATTCATTACAAATCAGTAGTAGAACGTTTTGGTCGTGCGGATTGCTGTTGCGATTTAATCACGATACTCTGGAGTTCTTTGAATATCGTAAATTGCTTATTCGTTGAGTAGATTTTTGTGTTGCCCTGCTTTTCGCTTGTTAAAAAGCCGACCTTTTCCAAACGCTTCAATTCGCGTTGAATATTACCGGGGTCTTCCTTGATCAGCTTTGCAAGCCCCCGCACGTGAGTGCGAAAGTCTGGATATTTGGCATAGACCACAACGATCTTTCGCCGCACCCTCGAAGTAATAAAAACGTCTAGCATAGTCTCCCTTTTTCGTGCCAACTGTCTCTTTTATTACTCTTTATCTTACACTTTCTTACAACACTATACAAGCCCTATAATGAGAAAAGCTCAGTACCTTGTCACATACATACTCGGCGCAAGCCGAGCTTTAGGGGATGGAGCGCGTCTTCGAATTAATTTCGAAGACAAATTGGAAGGGCGAGCCCTTCCTCATTAATTACCGCCAATTCAGAATAATCTGGTTGATTTTCTGGATTGTTTCTTCATGCGAAGGCAGATCTACGACCTGTTCGTGCGGGCGGTCGGCATCGGCCCGCAGGTGCGGCTCATGAAGTACGACCCGTCGCAGCCGCTGCACGGCCGCTACCTGCCCGAGCGCGGCTTCTGCACCGCGGCGGAGGAGCAGGTCATGGCCGACACCTGCCTGCTGATCAACGCGTTCTTCGGCTGGACTTCAACTCGTGCGAGGCGCTGCGCAAGGACGGCGTCTTCCACCCGATCGACTTCGCCAACCCGTGCCCCGACAGCCAGGTCAACTCGATCCACTTCCACTGGCCGTGGTACGTGCTCGCGAACCTGCGCTGGGCGCTGTTCGCCGCCGCGACGAAGCGGCCGATGCGCAAGACGCTCGACTACGAGCCGCTCGACGAGATCGCGCGCGGCAAGGGGACCTATGCCGAGAAGCTGCGCGCCTACGCGAAGATCGCGCGCCAGCGCTTCGCCGCGGACGCGTTCACCGAGTTCTGCGGCAAGCACCTCGGCCCCGTGAAGGCGGCGACGATCGACTGGCTCGGCGGCGACAGCTGCCGGCACGCGATCCGCCGCAAGGTCGCGCACATCTACCCGGCGCACGAGGTCGACGAGTTCAGCGAGCGGTTCTGGCAGCAGGTCCAGAAGGGCCGCGCGGAGCTGCAGGAGAGCAAGGCATGAGCAAGCACAAGATCAGCTGGCGGTCGCCCGCGCTCGGCGGCCGCGAGCTCACGTTCGTCCGCTACGGCGTCATGGGGCAGCCCCTGCTCCTGTTC
>CAZCYG010000021.1:0-9241 GCA_964502795.1 uncultured Candidatus Saccharibacteria bacterium
GGGGCAACAAAATATGACAGACCGGCCAGGATTGCACTGCCGACACTGATTGCTGCGGCAAGCGGACTGACATAGAATTCACTTGCAGGATTGCTAATACCGGATGATGTTGACCAAAGATATAACCCAACAATCAACACACCAAAGACAGCAATTGCTTCGCATAAACGGCGATGCCAAAACGGTGTTAATGGCAGTGGTTTTATAAGTTTGCCTCCCCTTTTCTGCTACTGCGACAGGCTTAAGCAGTATTATGCGGGAAAGGGAGCTGCACGGCAAGAGGTTTTGGCACTTTATCGTACTTTTTTTATGGCAATTCCTTAGGGGTTATCGGCAAAAACGACGCTGCCTATTCGTTTTTGCAATGACAGGAATAAAAGAGCTGTACTTCGCTTTAGTGTCTATGTAGGAGGTTTGGGGTTAAAATTCTTAGCTTTCGGGTATAAACTCTTTGCCGATGACCTCGTGAGCGTTTGATATCACGATAAACGCTTCTTGATCAACTGCCCGAATAGCTGTTTTGACCTTCTGTTCTTCGAACCGCGTGATGACGGCTAGTAGCACGCCGTGCGGCTCGCGGTCTTTCGGATCACTTTCTTTGATATAGGTGACGGGCTCGCCGGTGACATCGTTGATGGTCTTGCCTATTGCGCGGACGTGCATACTCACAATCCAGACGCTGCGATCTTCGTTCAGTCCGTCAACGGTCACATCGATTGCCTTGTGCGCCACAAAATATGCGATCAGCGAATAGAGTGCCTGTTCCCATCCAAATACAAACCCTGCAAGCGAAATGATGATGGCATTGATAAACATGATGGCTTCGCCGACCGAAAAGACCGTCACGCGGTCGATTAATACGGCAATAGTGTCGGCACCATCAATGATGCCGCCATATCGGACCACCAGCCCGACGCCGATGCCGACGAACATACCGCCAAACACCGCGGCTAGAATGGGAATATCAGTGAACCCGTGATCAAAATGGACGGACGTGAGTATGGCAAGGGTGATAATGCCGACTGTTGAAAGCACGGCGAATTCTTTGCCGAACTTTTTGTACCCCAAATATACGAATGGGATATTGAGCAATACCAAATATAGCCCGATCGGTAATCCCGACAATCTGGCAGCAATAATGGACACGCCGGTGACACCTCCATCGAGCAAATGATTCGGTAACAAGAAAAACTGCAGGCCGACTGCAGTAATGATACTCCCAAGAAGTATGAAAATGATTTGTTTTAGATAGTGAAACCGGATAGGCACCTCCTTGTTTATATTCGTCTCTTTTACCCTATTGTAGCATGAGCTTGTGGTATACTACTGGCATGAATAATTACCCCGATTGGTTAATCTTTGTTATCATCCCCGTTGTTATTTGGTCGCTGTTTTGGAAAGCATTGGCGCTGTGGCATGCCGCTCGTCGTGGAAGCGGAGTATGGTTTATCGTGCTATTACTCGTTAACACGGTCGGTATTTTGGACATCGTGTATCTGATCATGATTGGCAAACTGAAAACGAGCGAGCTTTTCAAACAGTCAGCAGTTGGATCAGAAGATAAAAAGTGATATATTTAGCGGTTATCGTGAAGGTTGCGTAGTTCACTCCACAAATTAACCCTGTGGTCGCGCTCTGATCTGTGATCGCGTTGTGATTGTGACGAGTTGTTGTCACGTGTGTTTGTCGATGAATCATCTGATTTTTTGGTCGAGTTTTTGCTATCCGAAGAACGGTGCGGCTGCGGTGATTCGGTACTTTTTGGCGTAGCGTTGAGGGGTTTACTGGACTGGAGTTCGACATCGTCAAGTTTGTTGAATGGAGATTTTTGCGTATCAGTCGATTGCTTTTTGGGCAAAAAGAACGCGCGGATATCATCAGTGCCGCGTTTGATCGCATAAAGCGGCGAATTCTCTGGTGCGAACTGGGCGCTAATAATAACCAAAGTCACGGTGACACATGCTCCGGCTAGTGACCAAGCAGCGATGCGGGCTGCATTGCCGGGTTTGTGTGTCTGCTCCTCAATACGATGGCGAGCAGCAGTCGATAATTTGGGCAATTCAATCTGATTTAATTGATCAGCAATGGCTGTCAAGTCGTCAATCTCGCGAGGGTTTACTCTGCCCTGCTGTAGTTCACGTCGTAGCCAAAATTTTTTCATGATAACAACCCCTTAAGCTTCTTGAGTGCGCGGTATTGCACGACTCGTACATTGGTTTCGCTCATGCCTAGGGCTTCGGCGGTTTGTTTGGCGCTGTAGCCCTGCATGAACCGCAGATTAACGACCGATTGCATATCACGTGGCAGTTTGGCGACAGCCGTCATCACGCCATGCGCGGCGAATTGCTTGTCGAGTTGTTCATCGTGGCCAGGCCGATCGTCGACGATTTCGATCGATTCGTCCAGTGGTATATGTTGTTTGCGCCGCCAGTGGTCGGTCAGGATGTTTTGAGCGATTTTGTACAGCCATGCCCGCGGCTGCTTGCCGTCAAATGTGTCGATTGCGCGCCAGGCTTTGACAAAGGTATCAGCGGTCAGATCCTCGGCCAGCGTCGTGTCACGGACGTGCGTCAGCAGGAACCTGAATATGTCATCGGCGTATGTTCTGTACATTTTATCGAACCTTCGTCTCTTAAACATCTATGTTTTCTATCATACTATGTAACGTTTGCCAGACGGAAACGTTACATAGTACGTAACAAACCATAAGGAGAACGTAGAATGACCAAAATGACACAACTACGCCATCACAAAATACTACCAACAGCCCTCATCGTTGCGGCGTTAATTGCTCTACCGACAGCGGCGAGTGTATATGCGCAAACGACCACGGATAACGAAAACAATGATGATACGACCGCCACGAAACAGCAAGAAACACAAAATGAAAACACCGAAACAACCGATGAAGTAGCGGTTGAAACAGAGGAGCCAATCGTGACTGAGACGCCAGCACCAACAGAAACAGAGGAGCCAGCTGATCCGGTATCGACTGCCGTCACGCTTGCGCAGGCACAGGCGATTGCCGAAACAGAGCACACCGAAAGCGTTGTAATGAGTAGTAAGACCAAAGCTCTCGACAATCAGACGGTCTATGTATTTACCTTTGCCGATGGATGGAAAGTATACGTCCGCGCTAGTGACGGCACCGTGATCAAGGTTCAAGACAAGGCAAATAAAGATCATAGTTGCCAGAATAAGCACAAAAAATCGGGTGTTTATGGCGATAATACGAAACCAAATCGTTCGGCCGATTCGCAGACAGCGAATGCTGGCTGGCGACAAGGTTCACGAGATAATTATAGCGGCCACAATAGGCATTGGGACGAAAAACGATAAGCTATCTCACCTGTCCTCTATCAAAAACACCTGCTCATGATGGGAGCAGGTGTTTTATCGAGCGTATATGTACGTTACACGCAGGAACGTCCTTATCGCATCTTGTGATAAAGGAGGTGAACGATGATATGTTGCTGCCGAAGACACAGTGATGTCGTATGGGCTGAACTGGACCAGCGGTGTGTCTTCTGGGATCCAAACTTCGTCTTTTGTTTCGCTCAGAGAAGGTGCATATTCGGTGGGCTCGATATCGCTTACTGCGTAAAAGCGAGCAGGTGTTGTGGGCGGTAGATCCCGATGGGCAAATCCGATACAGATGCCATCCATTTGAGATTTGCCAAGAGATACCTCTTGTTGCCGAATGGTTAAAGTAGAAGCGATTACTCGGCGCATACCCCGTACAGACAACTCATGATTGGTGATAATACGTATTGGATCGAGGAATTGTTCATATCCTGATGGTAGATTGGGATTGGAATCAATATTTTTGATTTTAATTTCATCACCTCCAGCTTCTTTGAGCTGATGTGCCGCAAGGATAGCCTTCCAGTCATGCTCAAAAGTCTGCGAAAATGCAACTGCTTGAGATGGACTGAGCGTATCAATCCTTTCGGGCTGAATAGGAATGTCAATCATTGTAAATATACATTATAGAATATAAAAAGAATAACTCAAGTATTATGGCAAGCGGTGGAGATGAAGCTAGTTTTTTGGTGTTTTTGACGGCCACCAAGCGAGCTTACCTATGTCATAGATAAGGGCGGGTACGATCAGCGAACGGACAATAGTTGTATCCAGGAGTACCCCAAAAGCAACAATGAATGCAAGTTGCACCAGGAACAAGACTGGAATGACAGCGAGTGCAGCAAAGGTAGCTGCGAGTACGATACCTGCAGATGTAATGACGCTCCCGGTAATGACAAGTCCCAGGATAACGCCCTTTTTGGTACCTGTTTTTACTGATTCTTCGCGGACTCGCGTCATGATAAATATATTGTAATCAATACCAAGGGCGACCAAGAACACAAAACCATAGAGAACCACAGACGGATCAGAGCCGGGAAAGTGAAATACGTGATTGAATACAACGGCTGCAATGCCTAAGGTTGCTGCAAATGACAGCACGGTTGTGAGTAGTAGCAGAAGTGGTGCAATGATCGAGCGAAGCAAAAGCATGAGAATGATCGTGATAACAACGAGCACCGTTGGGATAACAACTACCCTGTCTCGCTCTGCCGCTATGTTTGTGTCAAGCCGTGTGGCTGATATCCCACCAACGAGTGCAGAACTGTCTACGGTACGCACTGTGTCACGTAGACGTAGTACCGTATCCTGTGCTGCGAATGACTCCGAACTATCGGTGAGGGTTGCTTGCAGGAGTACCTTGCCGTCGACAATTTTAGGGCTAGCGTTCTCAAAGGCGTGTATGCCAGTAAGTTCCTTGGCTGCTTTGCCAAGCGGGAGCAAGTTCGACGGTGTATTGATCGCTATGACTTGCACTGCGGAGACTCCTTTGTCTTCGTCCAGAGCCTTTGTCAGCTTATCGATACTCTGGGCGCTGGCGATGATTTGCACTGGGGTGCCAGAGCCGCCAGGAAAATGACGGTTTAATAATTCCTGACCATCACGAGCTTCGGACTGACCTAGGACGATATCGCTTTGTGATATTCCATCTGCTTTTAGCCCGACGATACCTATTGCACTCACTACGAGAATAATTGAGCTGGTCATCCAAATACTCCGAGGATGACGACTCACGAAGGCCCCGATTTTTTGCCAGACACCATCTTTTTGGGGAGCATGTTTGGATGCTACGCGATATTGGGGTATGCGGGGCCAAAACACCCGGCGTCCAAACACCGTGAGTAGTGCAGGAAGAAATGTCAGGGTGCTGAAAACTGCCAAAATGATCCCGATGGAACCGACGGGACCAAGCGCTTTGTTTGAATTCAGGTCTGATAGTAATAAGCAAAGCAGGCCTACGATAACCGTTCCACCTGCCGCCAAGATCGGTTCAAACGAGCCTTTCAGTGCTGCTCTGATTGCTTGCCATGTTTCTTGATGACGTTCAAGTTCTTCGCGGTACCGCGATACGAACAGGAGTGAGTAGTCAGTGGCGGCACCAATCACGAGAATGAACAGAATACCCTGTACCTGTCCGTTAATTTCTATCACGCCGATGTTGGCTAGGTGCCAAACGACAAATATAGCTGCAGCAAGCGCTGATATAGCGTTAAACAACACGAGGAAAGGCAGTATGGGCGAGCGATACACAACGAGCAGGATAATAAACACGACGGTCAGTGCAACGATAAGCAGCAGCCCGTCGATACCGGCGAATGCGTTTGAAAGATCACCGAGAAAACCAACGGGGCCAGTAATTTTGTATTGAACATCCAGTTTGCTGCTGTCTAATTTTTCACGAACCAAGGGCAGAAAACTCTTATACTCTGTGCCACTTTCGGTGTTGACGACAACAAAAGCCGCCTTGTTGTCAGCGGAAACGACGGGCGGCGAAACATTTCCCTTGACACCCTCTATATTCTGAAGTGACGAGGTTGCCGATGCTATAGTTGCTATCTGTAATTTGCTAAGCGGCTGGTCGTCTTGTGCAAATATGATAACGGCAGGAATGGAATTGTTGTCTTGAAACTTTCCTATCTGTTCGTTTACTTTCGTTGATTCGGCACTTGCAGGCAAAAAAGTCGCTTGATCATTGCTCGCTACCTGACTGATCTTGCCAAAGTACGGACCGCCAGTACCGGCCAGAGCAACCCAGATGACGATGAGTATAGAGGGTATGACGACTCGCAGCCATTTGGGCAAATGCTGAGGAGTTTTTTTGATCATAGGCCTATTATAGACAAAAATAGAGGGCGGAACCACTCAATTCGGCTCGTTAGTTGCCGATGACGGGAAAGCAGCAACAAATAAACAGTTATTATTATAACATAAATTTATATTACAATCAAATAATGTTAGCATGAACCATAGGCACGAGCGCAGTAGCTTATACCTATCAAGAAATATGCGATAAATAGAACAGCCATCAGCATACATGCGACAGCCATAATACTGACCAGGAGCGGTATTAGTCTGATAGTGCCATCTCGGGTGTATGCTTTCAAGCCAGAAAACAACGCAATACCTAAAAGTGTAATAGCACCGAGCGTCAGAACTGAGCGCAGTGAATCAGGTAGGACGGTATAGTAATTTCGCCACACGTAGATGGTTGCTGCAATAGATAGAACCGCACTCAGTTCCAAAATTGTCGGTTTTAGCTGAATTTTCATGTTGTCAGTATAGCAGCCTGACTTTTGGTTGATGACATTTGGTGACCTTACCGGGACGACGCTTCGACATTCTCGCTATTCTAGCGGCGAACATCGGCTAACCCCTGTCAAATCAGAGATTATGACAGTGGTCGAACCCGTGCAGCGTTCGATTCCGACACAAAACCATGCAATAGAAAAAGTCCCAGACATGAATGCCTGAGACTTTTTCTATGGTGACCTTACCGGGAATCGAACCCGGATTGTCAGGATGAGAACCTGATGTCCTAACCGTTAGACGATAAGGCCAAATTGTGAGTGATGCGTGTCAAAAATTAGCTTGCTTATTTTTGACCGAATCCGAGCAATTTGGAGCTTATATGGTCCAGAGGATCCATATAAGGCCATGCGTTGTCCTATTCCAGTATGCATCCGAATGGAGCAGCTTAGGTACCAATAGGACTTCACATCTGCTCTACTCTACCAAAATTAACAGGGGTTGTCCAGTGACAATCGGTCAGGATTAGCCGAGATTGGCGATGACATCGAGGAGTTTTTTGGGTGTTATTTCTGCCTTGATCAGATAACCATCTGCATTATGTTCCATTGCCATGCGTGATTCTTCGTCTTGTTCAAAGTTTGTCAGGACAATGATCTTGGTGTCAGGGATGAGATCTTTTGTGCCACGGAGTGCCTGCATAATCTCGTTGCCACGACGTTCGGGCAGCATAACATCCAGGAGGATAAGGTCGTATTTTTTGTTCCTTGCAGCAATAAGCCCGTCATTACCACCGACCATCCAGTCGACTTCGTACCCTGCCTTTTTCAGACTGCGCACGTACATTTCGCCGATGAACCGGTCATCTTCAATACAGAGAATTGTTTTGATTGCCATTACAACTATCCTAATACAAATCGACGGTTTTATCCAGCTTGTGCACGACTATCCTCGATACATTGCGTGGTTTTTGATCCATCCGCTGCCATGTTCGATGAGTGGCGAATTGGCTAGATCGCCTGTTTGCAATTTGTCGGCAACGGTGTCGTATATAGGCAGTGTGAATGTAAATGTCGAGCCTTCGTTTTCGATACTGCGTGCCGTGATCACGCCACCATGGGACGATACGATTGCCTTGCAGATGTATAGACCAATACCTGTGCCTGAAACAGTCTCGCGGCTACGATGTGATCGGTAGAATTTGTGGAATAGATTTGGCAGTACGCTACTGGGCATGCCAATCCCCCGGTCGATAACCGATATTTCAACAAAACCGGGTATCGTCCGGGCGACCACGTGGACGAGTCCACCTTCGTTGCTGTATTTGATAGCGTTGTCGATCAGATTGCCAAATACTTCGCCAATGGCGTTGGGATCCGCTGCAACTGTTGGCAAATTGTCGGGTATATCTGCAACGAGCAATCGATTTTGGGCGCTGGAGCGCATTTGCATATCATCGGCGATGAGATCATACATATGTCGAACACTCTCTTCACCGAGGTGGAGCTTGAAATGACGACGGTCATAGCGAGATGCGTTGAGGATGTTATTGACGTAACTGGTTAAGCGATTGGCTGCAACAGTCAAGCGTTGCAGTAACTCTATCTGATCTTGCTCAAGCGAGTCGCCAAGCTCATCATTCAGTACATCCAGATATCCGCGTATAACGGTAATTGGTCCGCGCAGTTCGTGGGCAGCAAACGAGATGAAATCAAGGTCGTCTTCCTCTGGCGTATAATCGTGGGTACGATCGAACAGCGTGACGATTGTCTCGGCTGCGCTATCTTTTTGGTAGCTGGCAATAACGTCGAACAGCCGCCTGTCTTTTTCGCCTGGCAAACTACTGGCAATCCGTGTCCAGCGATGTTCTGCGGACAGCTTGTTTTTTTGGCAGTTAGCAATCCATACATTCAGCTGGTCATCGTCTGGAAAAATAAGGTTCAGGTCGGTGCTGCCATCTGCTGTTACACGAATGGGTGCGTGTTTGTTGTTATAAACAATCTTGCGGTTTTGATCGAGTATTATAACGCCATTTGGTGTGTGGTCTAGTCCCTCTAAAACAACATCGTTCGCCTTTGGCTGTGGTTTTGCTGGTTCGTTTGTATGATCATCACGTGCGCTTGCGAGTTCGTAGACTGCTTGGAGGATGTCTTTGAACCCGTTCTTGGCGTAGGCACTTGTATTTGGATTGGGCGGCGCAGTGGCAAGGGGTTCGCCAGATATCAATACGACTGTCTGCACAAGATCACGAAACGGTTTGCCGATAATATGAATCAGAGTTATGGTGATGGCATTGATAGCCGCCGCAACGACAAATGCAACGACAAATAACAGTGGCCAACCAAGATGAGTGACTCCAAAAAGCTCAAAGCAACCAAACAGTACCAGCATAAATGCGCACTGTACAGAAGTAATGATGACGTATGTTCGTTTTCTAAATCGATTCCAGTAGTCCCTCATATGAGGTTTCTGCGGGTTGCCGGTAGGCTGTGCGTCTACTTCCATGACACTCCCCCACCTTGATTGGCCGGTACAGCGGTAATCCATGTCTGTCCACGATTAAGCGCGACTTCTTTGCCGTCGGGGCCAGTGAACTTGATCTGACTGCCGCGGTCCGCTATTGACCATGTTG
>CAZCYG010000022.1:0-9090 GCA_964502795.1 uncultured Candidatus Saccharibacteria bacterium
CTATTCACGACTTACCTCTGTTTCATACACGCTACGAAATTCATGTTCAAGCGTGCGGTCGGTAATTTGCACGTCGATAATTCCTGTCACGCCGCCTAGCCACTTGGTAAGTGCCGCTGGTTCGCCGGTATAGCCAAATGACGTTTCGTACCGCTCGTTCTCATGCCGGACAATCGGCTCGACAACGCCGTTCTTCGGCAATGTGACCTTGTGCCGCGTGAGTAATGTCACGACTTTGCCCCCTCGCTGCGTTAACTGTTCCGCCGACAAGTCCTCCATGATTCTTCCCTGTTTCATCAACAATACCCGCGTGCTGATTTCGGCTACCTCCTGCAAGTAATGTGATGACATGAATACCGTGGTACCATTTTTGGATACGGCGCGCACAGTATCCAAAAACGCGTCTTGCATGACCGGATCAAGTCCACTCGTCGGTTCGTCAAACACCAGCAGTTTTGGGTTGGTTACGAGTGCCGCGACCAGCGCGATTTTTTGTTTGTTACCGCGCGATAGCGTACCGATCTTTTTTTCAAGCTGCGGCTTAAAATTAGCTACAAGCTCGTCATAGCGCTTGGTATGATCGCCGCGTGTCTGTGCCATGACAAACCGTATATACTGCTCACCGGTCATACGTTCCGGTAGCGACATATCTCCGGATGCATAGCCAACAGAGCGATGTGATTTATGTGCGCTCCAGGGTCTAACTGTTTTGTCGAATAATTTTACCGCGCCTTGAGACGGTGAGGTAAAGCCCAGCAGCATATTAATGGTCGTGGTTTTGCCAGCGCCGTTCTCACCGACAAACCCAACTACCTCGCCTTGGTTGATCACAAATGATACATCACTTGCAGCGGCAAACGAACCGAATTTTTTAGTTACACGGTCTAGTTCGATAATAGCGGTCGTGGTTTTTGTCATATCATCAGTATAATACGAATGCGCTATAATAGAGCCATGAAAATATCTCGTCTCATATTTATCGTCGCATGTATTATCGTCGGAGTTTGGATAGCTGGCCTTGCGCTTAAGCTTGTTGGCTGGGTCCTCAACAGCTTGCTCTATATCGCCGCCGTCATCGTCATCATCGGCGTCGTCCGTTATTGGTGGGAAAACCGCAGCAAATCAGCAAACAAACAATCCTCGAAGATTATCGAGGGTGAAGTTGTCGATAAAAAATAACTAATGCCTGTCAAAATCGCTGTATCAACCGTCAACGATGGTTTGATGAAATCACCAGACCGTCATTTTCGCACCACGCTTGACACACGTCATGCCTTTTTGCAGAAAAACAGCATTGATCCAGACAAAACGACGCTTGTTAATCTCGTGTATGAGGGCGATAATTACACGCGTTATTCCACAATTAACGATAGTCTGAAGGGCGACGGCATCACGCGCGACAGCTCAATCATTGCAGATGCGCTTGTCGTTACAAAACCGAATCACGCATTGCTATTGCCGCTCGCTGACTGTATTGGTGCAGTGGTTCATGATCCGATACAAAGCATACTCATGCTGTCGCACCTCGGGCGGCACAATTTAGAACAGTACGGTGGCACAAGGTGTATTGAATATTTGGTAGAAAAGCATAGTTGCGATCCAAAAAATCTGACCATATGGCTATCACCTGCCGCAGGAGCGGACAATTATCCATTATTTTCGTTCAATAACCGTAGCATGCACGACGTTGCCGCAGAACAGTTCATTGCAGCTGGTGTCGCCAGTCAGAACATTACCACGTCACCAATCGACACGACATTTGATCATCAGTATTTTTCACACAGCCAATTCTTGGTAGGCAATCGTGATACTGACGGTCGTCATGCTGTGGTCGCTATGATGTGTTGACAGCCATCGTCAGCTTTAGGCAAATAGCAACACAAGCCCGGCGGTAGATAAGACTAGAGTTACTACTCGCCGCCTTAGCGCATTGTGCTCACCTAGCAACAGTGCTGCGAGAACCATCGTCAGACCCAATTTACCGCTTGTCGCAACAACCGTTTGACTGAGTGTGCCGATACTCAAAGCATAGATATAGAATACGCCCGCAATACTTGTCATAAATCCAAGTAGTAATCCCTTATGAACACTCGCCTTTGTCACATGCGCTAGTTCAGAACGACCAAATACTATACAAATAATCGTGGCGCCGACAAATTGCATCCCCCAGCCAAAAACGGCATAATCCCAAACTCCAACAATGCTGATCGCTCTCTTTTCACAGTACATTCCAATTGAATAAAAACTAACCATCCCGACAATCAGCGCTACTTTCTTTACCAGCGGTACCGTGCCATGATGTTTACTATCCGCTTGGATTGTTAACGCAAGGTACCCACTGGTTAGTAGCAATACAGCACCCGCCAAAAAAGTCAGCGTAAATGGTTCGTTGAGCAGCAAAATACCCAAAACAGCCGTCACAACGGTGTTTGCCAACGATGTGACGGTAGAATTACTTGCTCCAACAATGCTGATCAGTTTGTACAGAAGTAGCCATGATGCAGGAATACAGATACCTTCAATAACAATGTACACCTGTGCTTCGGTAGGCGGTATGCCAGCCACACCACCGTGAAAAACAAAAGCGTAGGCAATACCCATCACAGCCACTGCTGCATACGAGCAAACTCCGATAACATAGAAAAGTCTGTTGTCAGACAAGGCTAGTTTGCGCGAAAAGATTGTCATCAGCGAACTGGCAACAATTTGTAACAACATGACGACTTGCCAAGATATCATCATCCACCTATCCTATCGCCAACTTGGCAGCCAGATACGTTGCTGCAAATCGGCCGAGCTGAGCGGCCAGCCATAACTCAGCGGCAAAAAGTACAAGAATCCCAATACAACGGCAGCGACCACTATCCAAAATGTCTGTGTTACCACCTGCCTGTTGTATTTGCGCGCTTGCCAGTCAAACAGCAGTCCAAACAGCACGCAAACAATCAAAATCGAAAACACAAACGCAAACAAATAGTGGTACAAAAACATTGGTCGGTCAATAAATGCAAACGGCACGAAGTTGACGCCGTATCCCGTCAGCAAAAACGCCATAGCATTACGACGTGCTCCCAACAGGCGCGGACGAATAATCCATATCAGCAGCGCCGTGATGACACCAAGTGTGCTCATGACCCACACCACCGGATTGCCCAACAGATAGATATTGCCCTGGGCCCCGTTTGTCATTGTCTCACCTTGCCAAAAGTATACCGGTCGCGACAAAAACGGCCACGAATACCACGGCGACGCATACGGATGCTCGACACCTTTGAGCGTGTTTTGCGCAGTGTACATCTGGCTATTCAGCTCAACGAACTTATCCCAAAACGCCATACGTGTCGATGCGTTATATTGCGGACTGTCGATCAATGTCGATTGGAATTTTGGTGACATGAACGCATCATCCTTGCCGCTATGCGTCAGCAATGCAAAATGCACCATAAAACTACCGATATATATTGTCGGAATGATCAGCGCAATGATGAATGCTTCACCAATCATTCGCTGCCAATTAACCCGTTTGACTATCCCCTCCGCCAGCCACGCAAACAGTATCAATCCAGCTGTCGCCAGTCCCGTCCACTTAATACTAACCAGCATGCCAATCAGCCCCGCCATAACCGTCACCCACACCCAGCGCCAATTGCCAGACTGCTTTCGTAGTGCCAAATAACTGCTCAGCGCGCCGAAACCGACGAGCAGTAGTATGCTGTCCATCAATACAAATCGTGATTCAACAAGCAACGCATTGTCAAATAACACCAATACCGCACCAAGTGTGGCGACACGTCTACCCAGTCGCAACTGCCGCAGAATGACATACACTAGCGGCACCAGTAGCGCACCAGCAATCGCGGGTAGATATCGCAACACCGTGCCTGCCGGGTCATCACCACCCAACTGTATTGCTGACAGGTGAATCAGGCTACCAAAACCAGCGAACAATAATTTGACGAGCGGCGGATGAATATCAAAAAAATAGTGACCACTTAGATAGTCGGCAGCGAACTGGCGAAAATATACTTCGTCAAATACAACCGCAGGTGGCAGTCCCAGTTGCCACAAACGTGTCACAAGCGCCAGTCCGCCCAATACCCAAATCTCGGGGTATCGGACCAACATCCTAAGCCATTTCATACTACCTAGTCTACACCACAGTCAGAGAAATCGTAGATTTGAGTGCAGTTTGGAGTGCAGAGCGAGAAACGCAAACGAGACGTATATGACATACGTCTCGTGTGTATCACAGATCTGCGCCCAAAATGTGCCAAATATACGGTTTCTACTTGCGTAGGCCGAGTTGGGTAATGAGTGCTTTATATCCGGCAAAATCTTTCTTTTCCAGATATGAAAGCAATCGTTTACGTCGTCCAACCATCTGGATCAATCCGTGTCGGGCTTTGTGATCCTGTTTATGAACCTGTAGATGTTCAGTGATCTCTTTGATACGGGCGGTCAAAACAGACACCTGTACTTGTGCGCTACCGACATCGTTTTTATTCGTCTGAGCCGCTGCAATTGCGCTGGCTTTGTTCTCTGCTGTAATCATCAGGGATGTATTGTATCAGATATTGTAAGGTGTTGCAACTATCTGGTGATCTCTTTAGCTATTTCGTCAGCCTTCAGCAATACTTGACCTATCCTCGTTATAGTATCAGAGGATACTCTTAGCATTCGCCCTTCTTTAGTCGCATTGCATATTCGTACATCAAGAGTATCTATGTCTGGCATCTCTAAAGCATACACTTCACGTGAACCATTCAAGTTCAACATATCCAATTGAAACGTTTCCGGAAATCTTTCTTTATCCTTGCTTCCCTCTGGGATATATCTCAAGGATGCTTCGAGCAAACCTACATCACTCAGCTGATCCCACAAAGGATGGTCAAATGTGTCCATTCTCGCTTCGCGAATAACTACAGGTTTACCTGTATACGTATCGACATAATCGCCACCCATCTCAGACATCCTCACACTGTGCGCATAATCCATCATGACGTCCATCGCCTGATAAAATCTAAATCGTTTAATTAATTTAGGAGACTCATCCACCTGATCAGAGTAGGAGACTGTTTCAGTTCTTTTATGGTCACTCATTTCTAAAAGTATATTATACCAAAAATATTAATTTTAGTCAATTTTCTCTGATCCCAAAATCAGCCAGCGTCTGCGCATCCGCCACATCCCAATCAGCGATTTTCGTCCGCCGCAACTGCGTACAGTAGGCACCTATACCGAGTAGCCTGCCAATATCCTCGGCCAATGTGCGAATGTACGTGCCGCTACTGACATGCGTGCGAATCCTGAGCTCTGGATAGCTATAATCGACCAGCTCCAGACTATAAATTGTCACATTTCGTTCAGGAATTTCCACTTCTTTACCCGCTCGTGCCAAATCATATGCTCGCCTACCGCCAACTTTGATCGCGCTATAAACAGGCGGCCGCTGCGTGATTTCACCCGTAAACTTTTCCATAGCTTTTTCTACCTTTTCCAAGGTTGGACCTTGGATATCAGGACTAATTGTATCGTTAATTTCGCCTTCCGGGTCGCCAGTCGTGCTCGTTTGCCCTAGCCTGATCGTCGCTTCGTACACCTTGTCAAGCTTGGTATAGGTCATGGCGTTTTTGGTCTCTTTACCGATACACAGTATTAATAGACCCGTCGCAAACGGGTCGAGCGTCCCTGTATGCCCCACCTTTATGCGCTTACGCTTATGAGGGACAACCAATGGTTTTTCCTCATCGCTCCGGGCTCGGAGTGAATCCGCCGCTCGGGCTGCTCCTTTTCCTTCCTCTTGCTCCGTAAGCACACGCCGCACCCGCGCCACCACCCCAAAACTAGTCATACCAGCAGGTTTATCAATCAGTAAAATTCCGTCAGTCATATCAATCTATCAAACCTGCTTCAACAAGTTTTGGTCTGACATCCAGCCGAAAAATTGAGCCAATTTCTATATCATTTGTGGCTGACGAAACCCAGCGAATTTCTTCAATTTCACTACTAGGAGTGATTTCGCCCTGCCATTCGTTTACAACAAACACATCCATCTGTAGTACTCTATCGTCAGATCCTGCGGCTACGGCGTGAAACGTACCAAACTCGGTCAAATCTTCCTCACGAACATTAATTTGCAGCTCCTCAGAGAGTTCGCGTATCAATGCCTGTTCTGATGTTTCACCATTTTCCAGCTTGCCACCTGGTGCAACAAAAAAGTTCTTGCCTCTACTACGTGTCAGCAGTAGCTTTCTGTCACGAACAATTACCCCGCCAGCTTTGTGAATGTCTACTTTGTGAGTCATACGTTCATCATATCACCCCAAATCATCCGCAGTCCTACTGCGTAAAAAAATCATCATTACCGGTGACTTCTTCATCACCCGTCAAAAAGAGTGATCGTCATCCTAGCGTGACCAAAAGCTGTTTGAGCCCAAGAAACGTCTTGGCGCGAGTTCTTTTGGCACCCACGATGGTGATTGCTCTTTTTGAGCGCGGTGGTGAAGCGTCACGAGTTTTTTGATTCTTTTTGTCGATACAAAAAGAAGCGACTTTGGTACTTTGGTCGGACAAAGTACAAGGAGATTAGTTGATTTCATAATAACTGGATTCCAGATCAAGTCTGGAATGACAATAAGAATGTGCCGTTGATTGGATCACGGAACCCGGGTTCAGGATGACAGGGGCTGCTATACTAAACCTATGCAAAAAATCCTCTTCGGCATATTCGCTCACCCTGACGATGAAGCGTTTGGCCCTGTCGCCACGCTGCTCAAAGAGGTCGCGAATGGCACCGAACTGCACCTGATTGTCCTGACAGGTGGCGAAAACGGCGGTAACCCCGACAACCACCCTAACCTCGGTGAAGTGCGACTGCAGGAATGGCGTGCATCCGGCGAGATGATTGGCGCGACGTCGATGCACCATCTGGGTTACACCGACGGTACATTAAACAATCTGGATCACCTGGAAGTCACCGGCAAGATAGCCGATCTGATACAGGAAACCGTTGCGGAACGCCAAGACATTACTATTGAATTCATGAGTCTTGACCTCAATGGTTATACTGGCCATATTGACCACATAGTAGCCGCTCGCAGCACCTGTCTGGTATTTTATCGATTGCGCGAGCAGGGACTGCCGATGGCGCGCGTCCGTCTTGCCACCCTGTCGCGCGAAGAAATTCCGGCGGTTCACACTGGATTTGTGTTTATGGAACCAGGCAAAACGCCCCAGGAAATCGATGAAACCGTTGACGGACGTGAGTTTACCGACAAGATTCACGAAATTATGCGTCTACACCACACGCAACGCGCCGACTACGAGACAGTCACCTCACAAAAAGGTGACCGTCTGGGTATTAATTACTTTATTGTCAAAAATTAGCGGCTATTGCCCAGGGATTTTGAATTGTCCTGGTTCAGCAGGAGCTGTATTGTCCTGTCCTGTTAGTGGCATCGCACTGCCATCGCCAAACACGTCACCAGAGACAGCGCCTGATTGTCCGGTCGCGATTGGCTGATCAAAACCTGTTGGTGGAGATGGTGGCGGTGGTGGGAGTGGCGTTTGTGTCATATCGGGTGGCAAGGGTGGAAGCGGTGGCAACTGAGGTATCGTAATCGGTGTCTGCAACGGCGCTGCTGGCTCTGGTTCAGATGCGAGGAGCGCCGCTCCCTCTGGCGTACCTACCCCATTGTCTTGGGGCGCTGGCACTGATCCAAGAGGTTGATCAAACGGATCTATCGTTGGTTCGCCGTCATTTGGATTATTTTGAATGCTATTCAGAGGTGGGGCTTGATCAGACCCGTCGCCAAATGTACCCGCACCATGGTCATTCATAATTTGTGGGGCAGCTCCATCTAATTGAGGAAGTGCCGGTAACTCTGGTTGCAGTGGAGTTTCTGGTGTTGCCGATGCCGTGTCCAGTTGTGGCAACTCTGGTAGTCCACTGTCAGGCGCTGGTACCGGTGTCTGTTCTGATACAGGCTGTTCAAATGTTTCCTCTGTCTGTACAGGCGTGATGACATCTGTCGTGTCTCCAGCAGCCTGTTTCAGCTCGTTTTCGATGTCTGCCATTGTTTCCGTTGGCTGCGCGGTTAGTTCGGCCAGTTCTTTTTCTAGTTCTAGCTGATTTTGCTCTTCGACCGGTTTGCCAGCTGAGTTTTCGACAGACAGATCATTCAGTGGCTGTATAACCAATTCAGTTTGTTGATTGGTATTCTGTGCCCCTCCACGTTCCGATCGTGAGATCGTTAGTTCAGTATCAGATTCCTTTGACTGGCTCACTGTTGGCTCACTAATATCTGCGCTCGCAACCGCACTTGCACCAATATCGTGTGCTTCCTCTAATTTTGCCGCGATCAGCTGTTGATTCGCACCTGCAGCCATCAGCTGCGCTGCGACCGTCATCGCCCGTGATGATGTATGGTCATTACTGAACCTATCTGTCGCCGACACGATACCAGTCAAAAACGCAGTTGCAATTTGCTCGTCAAGCAGCGGCTTGTCTTCTTTCAATCCATCAGCCAGACCAACTACCATTTCAGACAAACTACTGGCATTACCATCATGCCAATCCAGGCTACCCAGACTGCTCGTATCTGCTCCGGCAGTGACCGTCAGCACAGTTGCATCGTGCAGTATCTTGCCGTGGGCTTCGAGCGCCTTGTCCAGATGACCCTGGTCTTTGACACCCAGCGCCAGCACAACTTCAACGTTATAGTCGCCTTGGCTGAATTCCAAATCGTCTTGCGATAGCGTGGTTTTGTACGGAGTAATAAATATTTTCACAACATCACCATCAACTTTATAGCGCAGATGGTCAGCTTTCTCTTTGTCGAGCGCTATGATGAAATCACGCAGGCTGTCCGCCGTGCCTTCAAATGTCTTGTCCGGTTCCAAAAACGTAATTGCCGGAGGTATAGCACCACTAAACACCGCTGTCGCGCGTTTGTCCAAATTGTTGAGAAGCACTGTCAGCCCCAACGCTGCTGACAGCTCATCAACAGAGGGATCAGTACTAACAGTCACCAAGATGGTGGTGTTGTTTTTGATAATGTCGACAATCTGTTTTCTGGCGTCGTCCATGGT
>CAZCYG010000023.1:0-9067 GCA_964502795.1 uncultured Candidatus Saccharibacteria bacterium
GTTTTGTCTGTTGTCTGACAAGCTGGTCCAGCATCTGTACGTGCGCCACCTCGTCCGGTGTCATACCGTCAAATAGATCATCTGCAACTCCAGAGCTGTATGCAGTTGCTGTTGTCGACTGAACGGCAGCCGCAGTTGAGCGCGCAATACTATCACTATCTCGTGCAATCTCTGCTGTCGCGGCCTTTTTGAGTAGCTCATCACGTGCTTCTTTGATTCTGGCAAAGGCTTCGGCCGCTTCAGGCGAATTGCTATGATCGGGATGGATCTCCATCGCTGCTGAACGAAATGCTTTTTGGATCTCTGATGGAGCTGCGTTTGAGCTGACACCGAGTACGTTATGATGACTCATAGCTATAGTATAGCGTCTAATCGTTATTCATTCACGGCAAAGTCGTAGGTTTGCGCGCGTAGGAATATTGCACATTAAAGAAACTATGCTATACTGAAAGTAGTACAGTATTCCGGCCGGCAGGTCGGATTTTTTCATAAAGAGAGGAATAAAAGCAATGGAAGATCTAAACATTAAACAACTGACACTGGCAGTGCGAACAATTGCTGACGAAAAAAACCTACCCGAAGAAACGGTTATGAGCGTGATCGAGCAAGCAATTGCTGCTGCGTGGCGTCGCGACAACGGTGAGCGTGACCAAGAAGTCCGTGCCGAATTGAACGTCAATGACGGTACTGCAAAGGTATTCGTTGCGCGCGAGGTAGTAGAACTAGTTGGTAGCGATAGCGTGGAAATCAGCCTGGATGACGCTAAAAAGATAAAAAAGGACGCGGCAATAGGCGAT
The DNA here is from genome assembly GCA_964502795.1 of uncultured Candidatus Saccharibacteria bacterium. Classification (GTDB taxonomy): domain Bacteria; phylum Patescibacteriota; class Saccharimonadia; order Saccharimonadales; family Saccharimonadaceae; genus UBA2112. The sequence goes on from CAZCYG010000023.1 coordinate 798, forward strand.
ATTATCGAAGAAGCACACGAGGTGGCGTCGTTTGGCCGCGTAGCGGCACAGACTGCCAAGCAGGTTGTATTGCAGCGCCTACGGGAAGCTGAGCGCGAAGTGGTACTCGCGGAGTATGAAGACAAGATCGGTACCGTTGTTACAGGAACCGTTCAGCGTGTCGAACCGCGCGTGATTCGTGTCGAACTCGGCAAAGCAAGCGGTATCATCCCGCAGAGTGAGCAGATCCAAGGAGAATTCTACAGCATCGGCAGCCGAATCAAAGTGTTTATCAAAGATATCGAGCGCGACACCCGCGGCCCGCAACTGATCCTCAGCCGTGGCAATGAAGCCTTTGTTGAGTACCTGTTCCGTCAGGAAGTTCCAGAGATGGAAACGGGTGCTGTTGAAATTAAAGCGATTGCCCGCGAAGCAGGACGTCGCACGAAATTAGCAGTTGCCAGTACTGTGCCTGGTGTTGATCCAGTCGGTACGTTTGTTGGTGGTCACGGTACTCGCGTACAGGCAGTTATGAACGAAATCGGCGATCAGGAAAAAATCGATATTGTGACATACGACGATAGTATCGAGCAATTTATTCGTAATGCACTTAGCCCGGCAGAAGTAGCGAATGTCCAGATAGACGAGCAGGCGAAGAGCGCAAAGGTGTTTGTCAACGAAGACCAGCAATCAATCGCGATTGGTCGCGGTGGACAGAATGTTCGTTTGGCGAGCCGTCTGACAGGCTATGAGCTGGACATCGAAACAGCCGTGCCAGAGAAGAAGGCCGAACCAAAGCCAAAGAAGAATATTGAAGACAGCTTGATGAACGCTGTTGACGAAGCCACCGAGGAGTAAATGTCTGAAAAGTGCCCAATGTCCGAAAGGCGTGGTTTCTACTGGGAGCGTGATTTTCCAGAAGTTTGTCGAAGGGTATGCGGGGAGCTTATAGAGAAAGCCTTGAGCGGGCCACATGGACCAGTTGATATGTTCGAAGAGGAGTGTTCATGGGATGATATTGAATATAGCGGTACAACACTTCAGGGATCCCCAGACTCAAACATTCGAGATGTTGCCGAGTCATATTGGTGTATATCACATAACACTGATGCTTTTGCAGAGCTACGCACGTTTGAGTGTCCGAATAACTAGGTAAATTAGCACTCACTTGACCCGAGTGCTAATCTTGCGCTATACTGAATATAGTGATTCAGCAAAAAAAGATAAAATGCTTGCGCTGATCCTATGGAGGACCGATAATGAATAATATGTCAGATGATTTTGCAGATTTCGTTTCGCACTTGACCGACAACGCACGGACAAGTTTGCAGCACGCAGACGCTATCGCACGGGGCTACGGCAGCGCGTATATTGGAACGGAACATCTGCTACTTGGTGTATTGGCTCAAGGCTCGTCAGTTGCGGCCAAAGTGCTTGCCGATGCCGGCGTCACGCTTGATCGGGCGGAGCTGGCGCTTAATCTCACGCCGCGTACTTTGATAGTCAGTACTGGGGCCAAGGGATTGTCTGAGACGGCCAAATTAACCCTCAAAATGAGCTGGGATATCGCCCAAGAGTTCCATCAGGACTATTTGGGGACGGAGCATATCCTCTATAGTATCCTCAGCCAAAAAAACGCTCGCGCAACCGTACTCCTGCGAGATATGAGTATTGATATTCCGACACTGACGAATGAATTAGAGGAATATTTTGATCGCCAAGCAAACGACTACCAGCAGTCAGTTGATGAATCAACCCGCTCAACAAAACAGCGTCGTGGCGGGGCGTTAGAGACATTTGGCACTGACCTGACAGCCAAGGCGCGCACTGGAGAACTAGATCCGGTTATCGGCAGAGATAGAGAGCAGGAACGGCTGGTAACGATTTTGAGCCGCCGTACCAAAAACAACCCTGTACTTATTGGAGAGCCTGGTGTTGGTAAGACGGCTGTTGTTGAAGGACTAGCGCAGCGCATCGCGCGAGAAGACGTGCCAGATCATTTGCTGGATCGTCGCGTTGTCCAGTTGGATCTTGCCGCAATGATTGCCGGCACGAAGTATCGCGGTGAATTTGAGGAGCGACTAAAAAAAGTCGTCGACGAACTAAAGAATCAAAAAAACGTCATTGTATTTGTTGACGAATTACATCTGATTACTGGAGCGGGCGCAGCCGAAGGTGCGTTGGATGCGGCAAATATGCTAAAACCTGCTTTGGCACGTGGCGAACTGCGCATGATTGGTGCGACAACCATCGATGAATATCGCAAGCATATTGAAAAGGACAGTGCGCTTGAGCGCCGGTTCCAGCCAATTATTGTCAAAGAGCCATCGCTCAAAGATACGGCTGCTATTTTGAAAGGACTTAAAACGTATTACGAAAAACACCATGGCGTTATGATTGGTGATGAAGTAATCGATGATGCGGTGTATATGGCTGATCGCTATGTCAGTGAGCGCTACATGCCTGATAAAGCAATTGACGTGATAGATGAAGCCGCCGCATTGGTACGTGTCAAACATAGCCGCCGACCAAGCCGCGTGCGTGATTTTACCCGTCAGTTGAAAAACTTGAACGAAAAAATGGACGAAGCGGTTAATTCTGAAGATTACGAACGGGCGGCATTATACAAGACACGCATTAGTCAACTGCAGGCAAAAATAGCTGAATTAAAAGAAAGCGATGAAAAGAAATCGCCAGTACTGTTGACAGACGATGATGTTGCGCATGCAATAGCGACAATGACAGGTATCCCTGTCAAACGATTGCAAAAATCTGAAACAAAGCTGTTGCAGCGACTTGAAAAGCACCTATCCAAATACATCATTGGTCAGGAAGAAGCGGTAACGACGGTATCGCGTGCAATTAGACGCAGCCGTAGTGGCGTCGCTAGTCACAAACGGCCAATCGGATCGTTTGTATTCATGGGACCAACTGGTGTGGGCAAAACAGAGTTAGCGCGAGTGATCGCTCGGGAAGTGTTTGGCAGCGAAGAAGCACTTATTAAGATTGATATGAGTGAATTTGGCGAAAAACACACGACCAGCCGTTTGGTAGGCGCGCCCGCAGGATATGTTGGGTACGAGGATGGCGGCAAATTAACCGACAAAATTCGACGCCAACCTTATAGTGTCGTGCTATTTGACGAGATCGAAAAAGCACACCCGGACGTGTTTAATATGTTGTTGCAACTGCTTGAGGACGGCAAATTGACTGATGCCAAAGGTCGTGAAGTTGATTTTACGAATACGATTGTTATCCTCACGAGTAACCTTGGCGCGGACAAAATGATGAAGGAATCAGCACTCGGGTTTCATGCGACAAACTCAAGCGACAATAAAAAACTTGATGAACTCCACGAAGAAAACGCCGTATTTGCTCGTGAGGCACTAAACAAAAGAATGCGCCCAGAGTTGATCAATCGATTTGATGCTATCGTGACATTCCGAGCGTTAACGTCGAAGGAAATTGGTAAAATATTTGATAACTTGATTGACGAATTGCAGGAACGGCTCGTACAAAAAGGCATCCGTTTGGTTATCAAGCCAACGGCTAAACGTTACTTGATCAGTAAAGGATACGACGAAAAGTTCGGTGCCAGACCTCTCAGACGCGCGATTCAAGATGAATTGGAGCACGAGATTGCCGAAGGTATATTGGACGCGAGATACGAAAAGGGTAGCATCATTGACGTAACGGCACGGGGAGGTAAACTTGTACTCAACATCGCAGCAGAGCAGCCCGCATAAGCGGCGGGGTGTATTTGCCACACTGCTTGTATCAATCGTTTTGCTTGGGGCTAGTTTGTTTGTCGCGCTTAATCCCCAATATATATCCGACATGGTGCGGTTTTGGACGTATGAACCTACGTCGCAGATCGGGTCAATTGCAAGTGACATTCAGTTCACGGATAACGGCAAATTTTTGTTCTATGCATCTCGTCCTGTGGTGGCGGACAGCCAATCGTTCAATCAAAGTTGTGACCGCAAGGAACAAAATACGGCAATTATCGGCTGTTACGTTAACGATACGATATACGTCTATGATGTTACAAATGACAAGCTGGATGGCGTTAAAGAAGTAACAGCTGCACACGAGATGTTGCATGCCGTGTATCAGCGGCTGTCGCTTGGCGAAAAAGAGGAAGTTAACCAACTGGTTGAGACGGAGTATGCAAAGCTTAGTGTTGACCCTGCCTATGCGGAGCGAATGGCGTTTTATGCGCGCACGGAGCCTGGCGAACGTGACAATGAGCTTCATTCGATCATTGGGACTGAACTGAGTTCGATTGACCCCAAACTTGAGACGCACTATGCACGGTATTTCAAGGATCGATCCAAAATTGTCGCGTACTACAACAAGTACAACGGAGCATTCAAACAGCTAAAGGAACAGTCAGAAACACTTGCCGCGCAGCTGGATGCGCTGAGCAAAAAAATAGAGTCGGACAAGGCGGCGTACGGTGCCGAGGTGGCAGCCCTGAATGCTGATATTGAGGAGTTTAAGCGGCGCGACGCGGCGAATGACTTTGATTCCGTGGCCAAACGAAATGCCGAACTGGTAGCGCTAAAGTCACGCATTGCCGCAACCGACAAGAAACGGGATACGGTCATCGCGGCGATACAAAGTGAGGTTGGTCAGTATAACGAATTGGTGAACGAATACAATGCGACGCAGATTCAGTCACAAGAACTGTTTAAGAGCATCGACAGCACCGTTGTTTCGGCACCAAGCGTGTGATAAACACAGAGTTCGGTATAATAGAAAATAATGGCAAAGTCACGGACCACATTTGTATGTCAAAATTGCGGCGCAAGTTACCCGAAGTGGACGGGTAAATGTGAAAATTGCGGTGAGTGGAACTCGCTGGTCGAGCAGGTCGCTGTCGTAACGGGAAATTCCGCCGTAGCTCGCAGCAGCGGTGCTGTCCTCAGCCCTCAGACAATAGGTGCAATTCAGGTTGATGACAGACTGTCGCGACTTTCGACTGGTGTTGCTGATCTGGACACGGTATTGGGCGGTGGCATATTGCCGGGCGGTGTCATCTTGCTTGCCGGTCAGCCGGGCATCGGCAAAAGCACGCTGTTGCTGCAAGTGACAGCGCACGTCGGTAAATCCGTTCCGGTTTTGTACGCCAGTGGCGAAGAATCAGCATCGCAGGTAAAACTGCGTGCAGAACGTTTGGGCGCAAGCGCCGCCGAAGAGCTGTCGTTCGTCGCGAGCACAAGCGCGGACGATATAGCCGCGACAATCCGTTCGGGTGCGTACAAGCTTGTTATTGTTGATTCAGCCCAGACGTTGACGTTGTCGGAGATTACGTCCGCACCCGGGAGTGTCAGCCAGATAACGAATAGTAGCAATGTGATCATACAGGCGGCCAAAGCGTCGGGAGCGGCGGTTATCCTGGTAGGTCATGTAACAAAAGAAGGTTCAATTGCCGGACCTAAGGTGCTAGAGCATCTCGTTGATGTGGTGCTGCAGTTCGAAGGTGATCGATATGGTGGATTCAAGGTTGTTCGAGCAGTCAAAAATCGCTATGGTTCAACAAGTGAAGCAGCGATATTTGAAATGAACGAAACAGGTTTAGCCATTGTCGAGAATCCCTCAGCTGCGCTTCTGGCTGAGCGCCAGAATACCGATGGTTCAGTTATACTAGCAACGCTTGAAGGTACGCGGCCCCTCCTCGTCGAAATCCAAGCGCTTGTCAATCCGACGAGTTTCGGGTATCCTAAACGCACAGCCAGTGGATTTGATCTTAATAGGTTGAATCTCCTGATTGCAGTCCTAGAGAGACGAACAAAATTGAATTTATCCGATAAAGATATTTATATCAACGTCGTCGGGGGACTGAAAATAGCGGATCCTGCCGCTGATTTGGCGGTCTGTATGGCGATTGCTAGTGCCGCTGCCGGGCGACGTCTGGATGATGGCGTTGTCGTCTATGGTGAAGTTGGGCTGGGAGGAGAAATACGATCTGCCTTGAGCGCTCAGCGTCGTGTTGACGAAGCCAAAAAACTCGGGTTTACAAAAGCAATTGCCCCGTCGATGGGTAAAAAAAGTAGTTTTGTCACAGCCGTCAAGGATTTGCGACAAGCACTTATAGACTACTTGCAATAGCGACTATAGAAAAGTAAATAATAGATAGAGAGAATATGGAAATAGAACAACTGATTATTATTGCAGTACTGTTGGTACTGCTTGCGGAAGTAACGTATCTTGTTGCTAAATTGCCGCGACAAACAAGTGGCAAGAAACGCATGATATTTGTGGATACATCAGTATTGATTGATGGGCGTATCGTGCCAATTGCAGCATCGGGATTTATTGGTGACACATTGGCCATACCACGAAGTGTGATAGGTGAATTGCAGTTTTTGGCCGACAACGCCGATCCAGACAAGCGATCCCGAGCACGTCATGGACTGGATATCGTCCGAGAGCTGCAAGCGCTTGAAGGAGTTGATGTACAGCTGTTTCAAGATGGTAGCAAGGCTGAAGAGGGCGTCGATGAACGATTATTAAATTTGGCTAAAAAACATGGAGGAGCGATCTGCACCATCGACTATAACCTGAATAAAGTTGCAGCGGTCGAAGGCGTCACGGTATGTAATGTCAACGATCTCGCAAAGAACCTGCGTATGGCGTATCTTCCTGGCGAGCGGATGATGATTGAATTGGTCCAGAAGGGTCAGGATAATCATCAAGCCGTCGGCTACCTTAAGGATGGCACGATGGTGGTGGTTGAGCAGTCAGTCGCGTATATTGGCAAAACGGTAGAGATTGAATTCATCCGTAGCTTGCAAACGGCTGCTGGCAAGATGATGTTCGCGCGTCGTATCGAACAAAAGCCAAAACCAAAAATCCGTAATGCCGTAGTAGCGGGTACAAGCAAGCCACAGTCTAAACCCGCCCCGACGAACAAAGTGGCACAGCCAAATCGGTCAAAACAGACGCCACGGCGTAAAACCCAAAAAGATCATGAATCAAATTTGATCAAACTGGTCGATAATCAATAGGCGTAGAACTACGGATATGTCCGGTCGCCCGAACCGGTATAGTACAGATCATCCGTGACGATCGCATTTACCGAGAAGCTGCCAGGGCCACTTGCTGTATATGTTGCGTCGTAACTGCCACTGCCGGATATCGGCTGTTCACTTACGGATGTACCATTTACCTTGATAGCAATATTTGTCAGGTTACCTTTGCCTTGTATCGTACTGACAGTGATTTTGTAGGTATTGCTCGCAATTTGACTGACATTAATTGATGCGATTGATGGCTTGGCATCATCACACTGATGTGCGTCATCGTCTTTCGTTGAATCCCAGCCACTTGGGGCAACGTACACATCTTTTTTCGTTGAAGGATCTTTGGTTTTAATAACTTCTTGCTCTATGCGTGCCACTTCTGGCGTACAGTCGGTCGCCTTCTTTTTAGACACTTTGTCAAATGTCATTTTTGATCGTTGTTGAGCCTTGTCTTTGTTGTACCATGATGGGTACAATTCATTACCAATCTTTTGGATGCCATCAGGAACCGTATACCAGTCGCCTTCTTTCCATTTACCCTGTTTTGCATAAACTTCTTCGTGAGCGTATGCCATAACGGTGTTAATGATTGGCCCTGGGATCGACGAGTTGCCGTTTGATAGTGGGCTTGTGTCAGGATTACCCAGCCATACGCCCATAGTAAGGGCGGGGCTGTAGCTCATCATCCAGATGTCCTTCGACTTGCCATTAACATCTGACGTACCCGTTTTGCTGGCTGTTTTGACCTTACCCTTGTCTACGACCAGTCCCGGGAAGTTACGTCCGTATAGACCGGCGCGCGCATTGTCGTCGCTCAAGATGTCCGAAAGAATGTAGGCAACTTGCGGATCAATGACTTTTTTAGATTGATTATCCTGCCATTTTTTCAGCGTTTCATTATTGGCGTTTTTTACTTCGAGTATAGATGCGACTGGTTTATACGTACCGCCACGTGCCAGAGCCGAGAATGCATTGACATGATCAACCTGCCGCGTACCGCAGCCACCAATAGCGGCCGCCAGGCCCACCTGTGCATCTGCGCCCTGCGTACAGTAGTTGGCGTCACCGGCTGATTTGATAAAATCAAGCGTAGGTTTAACACCAGTCAATGACATTGATTTGATAGCCGGTATATTTCGTGATAGTGCCAGGCTTTGTCGTATGGTCAGGTTACCTTTAAAGCTTTTATCGGCGTTATTTGGCGTATAGTTACCTTGAAATGTCGTTTTGACGTCGGGTAGCACGGTGCCGCTACCGTAAATG
>CAZCYG010000024.1:0-8870 GCA_964502795.1 uncultured Candidatus Saccharibacteria bacterium
ATAATATTCCTGGTAGTAGCCCTTTGTCGTCTGTGGCATTGCCACTGGATTGTGTGCTGGTGTTTGGCAGTGAGTCGTCAGGCATAAGCAATACCATGATCACGGCATGTCAGCAACTGGTTGCAATCGAGCAGTTCGGCAGTACCCGGTCAATCAACGTCGGTGTTGCAGCAGGGGTGGTAATGTACGAATGGCTGCGACAGAACGTGTTGTAAATTCCGCCAATTCTCAGAATATCTATTGACGTCACGTCAAATTGCTGAAACAATAGATATATAAGGTAATAGTGGAGGGAAGATCTATGCCAAATGTTCGTGGGGTGGTAAATCATTTTAACTATATGCGCTCTAACTGGACAATTGTAGCGGCAGGGTTTGTTCTTGCACTTGCTGCGATTGTTGTCGGTACCGGCGTGATTAAATCCGGTGGCGATGCGAATGCTGCGTCGTATTACAATGGCGGGTCCTCTTCGTACTATCCGTCCTCATACGGATATAGTAACTCATACAGCAACTACTACAAGTACTACTATAATGGTAGGTACTATAGTAGCCCCCAGAGTTCAAGCTACAGCAGCCCGTACAGCAGCACGTATGGAAACTACTATAAGTACTACTATAATGGCCGCTACTACAGTACACCGCAGGCTAGTTCATATACTAATCCTTATAGCAATACGTACAGCAACTATTACAAATATTACTACAATGGTCGCTATAATAGCTCACCTTGCTACAGTAGCTGTGGTGCGTACACGAATTACTACACTAACTACTATAAGTACTACTATAATGGCCGCTACTACAGTACACCGCAGGCTAGTTCATATACTAATCCTTATAGCAATACGTACAGCAACTATTACAAATATTACTACAATGGTCGCTATAATAGCTCACCTTGCTACAGTAGCTGTGGTGCGTACACGAACTATTACACGGGCAACTACAAATATTACTACAACGGCTATTACTACAGCACACCTCGCCCAACGTATAGCCCCAAGCCAACCTATAGTCCGTACCCAACACCAACGTATAGCCCGCAGCCTACGTACACGCCTGCACCAACGTATTCGCCAGCTCCTACGACCAATAACAATACGAACAACAATACCAATAATAACAATTCATCTGCGACAGCAACTGCGAACGTAGTGATCAATCAGTCAACAGCACCAGCAACTGCCAAGACGGCGTCAACAACAGTAACGAGTGCTGCGCCTGTGGTCGCTCCCGTATCAACCACCGGGGCTATCGAACTACCGCAGACAGGTCCTGAGAACATGATCGTTGGTGGAATTGGTCTAGGTAGTATGATCATCGCTGGATCTGCCTATATGGCATCTCGTCGCGACTTACTGAACGCCGTGTTTAAGAGATAGTACTTGCGCTTTAACAAATACTGTGCTATAATAAAACTATGGTATACATAACTAACCATCGCGTCCATCTATTGCCGGAACGAATCGGTTAGTTCATAAAACTCAAAAACTGTGAATACGCCGAATATTGTTTCGGCGTATTTTATATGAATAATAAGTAAACAACGGAGATTTTACGATGAAAAACATATTTATATCCAAAGGCAATAAAGATCAAGCACTAACGTGGTTGAGTATAAACGGTTATCCATATCCGGACCTTAGCGGGAGACGGCTTCATCGACGAACGTGAGGGTTATCGATATGTCGTAGGTCGTAGTCGTGATATAGTGCGACGGCTAGCGTCTGTGGGCGATAGTGCATTTGCGCTCCTGGGGTCTGACACAATTGATGAATACCAGCCCCTGGATATTTCAGCAGAAACACTTGAGCCTGTTGCCAGACTACGATTCGCACTTGCTGCAACCGCGAAAAATGCAGGGAGTGTCATGAAACGAATAGCAACTGGTGATCGTCTGCGGATAGGTACGTCCTATCCTCGAACAGCTGCAACTGTACTGGGCAGAGTGGGTGTTACGCTATCGATGGACGAAACGACGATTGTATGCGGCGGCGTCGAATCACTGCCATGGCAAACAGAGCTTGGTGTCGATGCGATATTCGAACTTGTCCAAAGTGGTGCATCGCTGCAGCAGAATGGACTTGTCATTGTGGCAGATTCTTTGCAGTCCGTTGAACTGCTCAAGGTGACAAAAGATCAAAGATAATGATAGGATTATAGTAATGGCATCACTTTCATCACAACCCTATAAAGGCACTCGGGACTATTATCCCGAGGACAAACGTGTGCAGAATTACATATTTAACACTTGGCGACGAGTCGTTGAACGACATGGATATCAGGAATACGGAGCACCTATGGTCGAGCCGCTTGAGGTATATGCGGCCAAATCGGGTCAGGAGATTGTGAACGAACAGACCTATAGTTTTGTTGATCGCGGCGATAGGGCGGTAGCTATTCGGCCGGAAATGACACCAAGTGTCAGTCGCATGGTGGCTGCCAGACGGCAGGAACTTGGCTATCCGGCCCGACTGTACAGTATTGCCAATTTTATGCGATACGAGCGTCCGCAACGTGGTCGTGAGCGTGAATTTTGGCAGTTGAATGCGGATATATTTGGTGTGGACAATGTGCTGGCGGATGCCGAAATTATTGGACTGGCCGACGAAATCATGAAAGAATTTGGTGCAACTGATGAGATGTATACGATTCGCGTCAGTAGTCGCGATCTGATCAACCATATGATGGCAAGTTACCTGGAACTTGATGCAGTCGCATCGCAAATGATGATCAAGTTGTTTGATCGCAAGGACAAGATGGCTGTCGAGGATTTCGTACAACAGGCTGCCGAGATATTCGGCCAGGACAAAGCACAATTAGGACTGGAGCGGATTAACGGTCTCGTAAATGCAAAGACGATTGAGCAGTTGCCGCCAGAAATCGCAGAGGTAGCAGCTGTCAAGGAGCTGCGTGAGCTATTTACGCAGTTGCAAAAAGCAGGTGTCGCGAATATACGGTTTGATGTGACGCTGATGCGTGGATTTGATTACTATACCGGAATGGTATTCGAGGTGTTTGATCTGAATCCTGAAAATAATCGTTCGATGTTTGGCGGGGGTCGCTATGATGGTCTGGTTGGATTATTTGGCGCTGATCCCATACCAACTGTTGGTTTTGCGCCAGGCCTGACGACGACAGAATTGTTTTTGGCAACACATAATTTGCTGCCAGCACTACAGCCAACAACAGAAGTGGGGGTGGTTGTGGTAGACGATAGCATTGATGGGGCGCTTGCGTTCGCCAGGCAACTACGGAGCGAAGGTGTAAATGTCGAAGTTGATATCACTGGCAAAAAGGTAGACAGACAGATCAAATCTGTTATCAAAAAAGGCATTCCATACATGGTATTTGTTGGGAGCGACGAGATCAGGGACGGCCTATATATGTTCAAGGACACGGCCACGACCAACGAGGAAAGACTGAGTCCGGAACGTATTGTCAGTCGTGTCAAGGATCGCAGAAACCGCTCAGCAGACGAAGATGACGAATTGTTTTCCTAAAAAGTTGCAATTGTTATTTTAAGCGAACTATAATAATAAATGCCCATCTAGTGAAAGGAGTTTCCGATGAAAATTCGGGACAGGGCAAGCAAACTGCTTGCCGTGGGTACTCTGGGAGTGGGCGCGGTTGTTCCCATGGCAACTGCGCCAGTAGCGAACGCATACGTCGAGTGCGGCCCCACTGTTATCGTGTTCGGCGCTGGAGGTCAGCGTTGCGCCGATCACCGACCAGATGGTTCTGTCTGGTGGAGGGACTGGGGCTGTTTCATCGTCGGATGTGCCTGGGGCGACTGGTATCTAGCGCCGCCCGGACCGTAGTTCGTTCGCTGCGAACATTTCTCGGGCTCTTCCCGTGCCGCGCTACCGGAGGGTAGGTGCGGCACGGGAAGATCTGAAAGCGTAAGCACTACCCCTGTTGTAGTATTGTGTTTTGCTGAAAAATAGTTGATTATACTGTGGAAAACTTGCTATACTATAAGTGTCCGAAGTTTTTTGGAGTACCCCGGTGAGAGCCGGGCGACGATCGTTGAGGAGCGGTCATGAAAAATCGGAAATGGTTGGTGCCGCTAAGCGCGGCGTCAATCGCCCTCGGAGTGGCGGCTGTGACGGTCGCCGGCCCGGTCACACCGACGGCCCGGGCGAATCCAGGAGGTGGTGGCTGCGGTGGAAGCCTGGGTATCCAGGTAACCCCCGACAGTTTCAACCTCGGACTCACTGGCGGCTGTGGGAGTTTCGGTGGCGGCGGATACGACCCCGGTCCCGACTACATGGTCAACCGTCCTGGTCCACCCGGAAACTGCTGCGGTGGTCCCAGACCGGAGATTTTGCCCCCGAGACCTCAAGGCGACTGGGTCTGGAACGGAGCCGACTGGGTGCCGCCCGGAGACCCACGGTGGTGGCCACAGGATGCCTGGTACGACGGGTTCCGGTGGGTCTCGGTCCAAGTGAACTGCGGCTGCTAACGCGGCACTCCGAGGTGCGTAAGTCCCCCGTTCGTCGTGCTCCATGCGACGAACGGGGGCAGCAACTCACCAAAAAACTTCAGGGTATAAGGTAATTATGAAAAGATAGCGATCAATAGGGGTCGCTATCTTTTATTGTATCTGTTATAGTAGGTCGAGTATGAAGACTTCTGTGAAACAACTATCCGACACCAAAACGCAACTGACGATCACGTTAGGCGAAAAAGAACTGGCTGATGCCGAACTGGTCGCACTGGCAAAACTATCCAAAAAGGTCAAAGCACCGGGCTTTCGCGTAGGCAAAGTGCCGCCAAGTGTTGCAGCGAAACACGTTGATCCCACGCTACTAGCCGAGCAAACGCTTGATGATGCGCTTAGCGCTGCCGTATCAACAGCGTTCGTCGAACAAAAAGTATCAGCACTCGACCGCCCACAGGTTGAGATCAAAAAATACGTCCCCAAACTAGAAATTGAATTCACCGCTGAAGTCGAAGTCATTCCGCAAGTTACACTAGGTGACTACAAGAAGCTTGGCGTCAAAAAGGTTGTTGAAAAGGTAACCGCAGCAGATATCGATGATGTCATCAGCCGCATACGCCAAGGCTTTGCCGAGCGCAAAGAGGTCAAAAGGACAGCCAAGGATGGTGACGAAACAGTCATTGATTTTGTTGGCAAAAAAGGCGACGATCCGTTTGATGGTGGTAGTGCATCGGACTATACACTGGCCCTTGGGTCTCACCAGTTTATTCCTGGGTTCGAAGAAGCACTCGTTGGCCACAAGGCAGGCGAGGCATTTGACGTACCACTGACATTTCCCAAAGACTATCATGCCAAAGAACTAGCTGGCCAGCCTGTCGTGTTTACGGTGACGATCAAGACAGTCAAAGAAGTTGTATTACCCGAATTTGACGATACGCTGGCACAAAAAGCTGGTCCGTTCAAAAAAGCCGAAGAACTAAAGGCGGATATCAAGCGCGAACTGGATGAGAGTAAAGAACGTGCGGCCCTTGACGCTTACAAAGATGGTCTGATTGATAAACTAATCGAAAAAAGCACGATCCCCGTACCGGAAATATTAGTTGCGGATCAAGCCCAGTCGATCGAACAAGACATGACACAGAATTTGGCATATCAGGGTATGACACTGGACATGTACCTGACTAGCAAAGATTTGACCAAGGAAAAATGGTTGGACACCGAGGTCAAAGATGCTGCGGTCAAACGCGTCAAAGCCGGACTGGTACTGGCCGAACTGAGCAAAGTACTAAAAATCGAAGCGACTGCTGACGAATTGGCTGCAAAGGTACAACAGTACCAGGAACAATACGGTAATCGCTCGCAGCAAGATTTTACAACTCCTGAACTGCAGCGTGATATCGCAAATCGTCTACTAACAGACAAAACAATTGATCGACTGGTTGAGCTGAACGCCTAGCGCGGATAGGGATAGCCAGGCGATAGCATGGCCTTTAGGGGATGGTGTATCGTTTGTCGAATTTACTTCAACAAACGATCAGGAAGGGTGAGCCCTTCCTTTTGCGTTAGCACTCTATTGACGTGAGTGCTAAATACGCGCTATACTAAATATATGATTAGTAAGCCAACCAGTTATCTTGTACCAACCGTCATCGAACAGACCAGCGATGGAGAGCGAGCGTTCGACATCTATAGTCGTTTGCTCAACGAGCGAATCATCTTTTTGGGTGAGGATGTCAACGAACATACAGCCAATCTTGTTGTTGCGCAGTTGTTGCATCTTGCGTATGACGATAGCAAAAAAGACATCAAGCTCTACATCAATAGCCCTGGTGGCAGCGTGTATGATGGTTTGGCGATTTATGACACGATTCAGTACATCAGCCCTGATGTCCAGACAATCGGTATTGGGCTGCAGGCGAGTATGGGTGCATTTCTGCTCAGCAGTGGTACGAAAGGCAAACGTTTTGTACTGCCGAGTAGCCGTATCATGATTCACCAACCATCCAGCGGTACGCAGGGCAAGGTGAGTGACCAGGAAATTGCGCTAAAAGAAAGCCTATATCTCAAGCATATGCTCAATGAGATCCTCGCCAAAAATACCGGTCAAAAACTTTCTAGAATTGAAAAGGACGTCGATCGAGACTTTTGGATGAGCGCGAAAGAAGCGGTTGATTACGGTATTGCCGATCAAGTCATAACCAAAGCATAACCAGTGTTATAATAGGCCAATGCCGCACTCTGGTTACTTTATTCACAAAAAACGTCCAAAAATCATACGTAAAAAGATGTCGATGTTCGAGAAGATCGTCCTCGTCGTGTCGTTCGCGTACCCGCTGAGTGCACTACCCCAGGCTATACAGGTATTGCAGGGTAATGTGGAGGGCGTGTCATTTTTATCGTGGCTAGGGTTTTTGCTTTGCGCATCTCTATTCTTTATTTATGGAATAAAATACAAAGTATTCCCTATGATTATTTCAAATTTTTTGTGGGTAATTATGGACACGCTGGTAGTCGTTGGCATCTTGGCGCACAAAATGATATAAACCTCTTGATTATTTGATAAAAATCCTGCATAGTGGTACATAAGAAGCAGAGTAGCTTGGTATATCTATGCCCAGATTTCGTGGCGGAAAATCGGGACATATCAGGCTTAGTGAATCTTCGGGCCAGATCACTACAAAAGTAATAGACGTTTATTGCATCTGAGCGCACTGCAAGGCAGCGATGAAGCACGGAATGAGCCGTACCCTAGTACGGTGAGTGAGTACTGGAATCGATAACGACACAGGGTGCCAGAAGTCGTCAGCGCGAGTAGCTGTGCTGCTCAGCAGGACGACGGTGCGGTAAACGTGGAGGAAAGTATGGCGAAAGCGACAAAAAGTACTGCTCGTGTGTTCTTTACGCAGGACGACACGGCACTACCATTACCAAACTTGATCGCTCACCAAAAAGACAGCTGGCGTGAATTCGTCGAGACTGGGTTGAGCGAAATCTTTACCGAGTTGAATCCGATCGAGGATTACACCGGTCAAAAATTGGAATTACGATTCAAAGAATATCGGTTCCAGGATCCAAAACTATCCGAGCGGGATGCCAAAGAAAACAACCTGACATTTGACGCGCCGCTGCACGTGAACGTTGAACTCACGAATAAAGTCACTGGTGAAGTCAAAGAACAAGAAATTTATCTAGGTGATTATCCATGGATGACCGATCGCGGCACATTCGTTATAAATGGTACCGAACGTGTCGTCGTATCACAGTTGATCCGTAGCGCAGGCGTGTTCTTTACCGCCGATAGCGCTGGTGGACGCAACAATTACGGTGCCAAATTGATCCCGGGCCGTGGCGCATGGTTGGAATTCGAGACTGCTCCCGGTGGCGCGATCTACGTCAAAATCGACCGTCGCCGCAAACTGCCGGTCACGACACTACTCCGTGCTCTTGGTCATAGCAAAGTCAGCGAAATCAAAACGATGTTTGAGGATGTTGATACCGGAGAAACAAAATATATCGAAGCGACGCTTGAAAAAGATCCGGCCCGAGGATCGAACGAAGCGTTAATTGAAGTTTATCGTCGACTTCGCCCAGGTGATCTTGCGACTGTCGACAACGCCCGCAGTATGATTGAACGGATGTTCTTTGACTTTAAGCGATTTGATTATAGCCGCGTCGGTCGCTATAAGTTGAATCAGCGTTTGGGTCTGGAAGTCGCCAACACGACTGAAAATCGTGTATTCCAGATGTCAGATTTGATCGCCATCATCAAAGAGATCATCCGATTGAATAACACGCAAGAAGCTGCCGATGATATCGATGCTTTGAACAACCGTCGTGTTAAATTGGTTGGCGAATTGGTTGCTCGACAGTTCCGCGTCGGTATGCTGCGTATGCAGCGCAACGCCATGGACCGCATGTCGATGTCTGATATCGAAAGCGTCACCCCTGGCCAATTGATCAACGCCCGCCCGGTCGTTGCCGCTGTTCGTGAATTCTTTGCATCCTCACAGCTGTCGCAGTTGATGGACGAAGTTAACCCGCTATCTGAACTGTCTCATAAACGCCGCCTATCATCGATGGGTCCTGGTGGTTTGAGCCGTGAACGTGCTGGATTCGATGTCCGTGACGCTCACCCGACGCACTACGGCCGCTTATGTTCGGTCGAGACGCCGGAAGGCGCGAACATTGGTCTGGTGCTTAATCTCGCAGCCTATGCGCGCATCAATGAATACGGATTCATCGAAACGCCATATCTCAAGGTTAAAGACGGCAAAGTGACTGACGAAGTTGTCTATCTGGACGCAAGCCAAGAGATAACTGAGGTTATCGCTGACGCCGGTGCCGAACTGGACGAAGACGGTAAATTCGTTGACGAACGTGTCAGCGCTCGAAACGGTCTATTACCAGAGCAAGTCGATGCCAGC
>CAZCYG010000025.1:0-8441 GCA_964502795.1 uncultured Candidatus Saccharibacteria bacterium
CAGCGCGAGATGGTATCATGACTCACCCCTAGCTCATTAGCCGCCTCTTCCTGAGTTAACCCGGCTAACTTGCGCAGCTGTTTGAGAGTCGTCTTTTTCATTACATCTATTATAGCAACCCGTTCTATGGAACACGCAAATATGCGCTATAATTATGGGTAATATGAAGATCACTCCGACTAGCCTAAGTATTTCTCAATTATTAAGTACCGAGAGTGAACAATTTGTCATTCCAGCCTACCAGCGTCGCTATTCTTGGCAGGATAAGCAGGTCAAAGAGCTCTTTGATGACATCAACCACCTCGAGGGTGGTGAAACACACCTACTTGGCAGCATCGTATGTCTTACAGGCGACCATGGCGCTGGAATTAATTCCTTGGAATTAGTGGACGGTCAGCAGCGTACGACTACGATCATGCTGTTCTTGGACGCCATCGAAGACCGTCTTAGAAACGACGGTAATGACGAAGATGCTCAAACTATCAGCAAGATGGTAACCAGTAAAGACTACACCGGTACAAAATCAAAGAAGCTGATCCTCGGCGATCTAGATAATAAAGACTTCATGCGTGTCGTTGACGGTGTTGAGCTTGGGGAAGTAATCAATAACAATCTCCTCCGGGCACGAAGAGTCATTGGCGAGCTTATAGACAAACTAAGTACCGAGGAGTTCAATCAGCTACGCTACAAGTTCATCAATCAGGCATACATTATCCGTCTTGATGTAGCCCAAGCAAAGGATGCATTTAAACTGTTTGAAACTATCAATAACCGCGGTCTCAGCCTCAGTCCTACCGACATCATCAAGAACTTCCTACTCGGTAACGCATCTATTATAAGCAGCGAAACACTTGAATCGGTCAAAGAAGATTGGACCAAAATCGTGTTATTGCTCGACGGTATCGATATGGATAACTTCTTCCGTCAGTATATGGCTGGACTAACCGGCCAAAAAGTCACTCAAACACGTCTCATCGATACATTCAAAACCTACTACGCACAAAACATCGAAGAGGGCGAAACGCTCCGCGAACAGTATGAAGAGTTTGCTGAAGTTGAAGAGTCAAACGCAACAAACAAACAAGATTTGAAGTCATTCGCAAAAATTCTACGCCTCGCAGCCGATATTTATAGCAAAATCCAGCGCGCGTCGTTCACAGATGACGAAATCAACCGCCGACTTACTAATCTCAAGAAAATTCGCTCAGTTGCCTCATACACCTACATCCTCAATCTAATGCAGCGCGGCATCGCAAACAACGACATACTCGAAATCCTGCGGATGATCGAAATCTTCATGCTTCGCCGCAACGTAGCCGAGTACCGAACATCCGAGCTAGAAGACATCTTCGTAGCACTCACCAAGCTGCCGAATGAAAACATTGTAGCTGCCACCAAGCAAATCTTTGTCGATAATATGCCAAGCGACGAAGAGTTTGAATCACGTCTCGAAAAGCATGTCTTCAAGGGTCAACTTGAGGCTCGCGCTAAATACATGCTTGAATACCTCGGCTATGACACATTGTCGCCAACTGAAATGGTTATCAAAAGCCACCGTGCCGTTGAACTCGAGCACATCATGCCACAGACAATCGATACAAAAAAGGCAAAGCAAGAATTCGGCGACTGGGTATCCTATCTAGGTGAAGACGCGGCCCTTCATGGTGAATACCTCACTAAGTTAGGCAATCTTACTATGCTCGGCAAAAAACTGAACATCGTAGCGTCAAATAATCCGTTTGAAGCAAAGAAGCTTGAGTACGAGAAATCTGAAATCGCAATGACTCGGGAGCTAGCCAAGAACGAATCATGGGGCCTTGAGCTCATCGATGCTCGAACTAAGGTGCTGGCAAAGCAGGCAACTGAACTTTGGAGGCTTGTCTAATGAAAATAGCCCTACAGCAGGTCCAGCAGAACATTGCAGACATCGCTAACCGCCATGAGTACACGGCCGATATTATTTACGAACTTCTTGCAGCATATGGCCGGTCCAAGTCTGCTATCACGCAGCTTCGCGAGGGACACCTCAATAAGGCCGAAGACTCTGGTGCTGTACTACAAAAAGACGTTGTGTATTTCCGCACTTTCGCAGCCGGGGCGCAGCTTGAGTCTGAAGTTGAGGGTTTATACGAAGACCCGCTCACGCAGCGCTACAAACCGCGATACCTAATCGCCACAGACCTTGTTGACCTTGCGGCAAAAGATTCAATCAAAAACACCACGCTATCTATTAAGCTAGCCGATATCGATGACCACCTAGACTTCTTTTACGCATGGACTGGCGATGAAGTCGTAGATACCAAGACTGAGGCCCGGGCCGATCGCCGCGCTGCAGACAAGATGAATGAACTCTATGTCGAGATTGAAAAGACGAATCGACAAGAATTCATCGATAACCCGAACTTCAGGCACGAACTCAATGTGTTCTTTACACGCCTACTGTTCTGCTACTTTGCTGAAGACACTGGCATATACGAAGACAAGCAGTTCACTAATGCCATCAAAACATACACGCAAACAGACGGGTCCGACTTAACCTGGTTCTTTAGTGAGCTATTTAGTGCGCTTGATACGAAACCACAGGACAATGGCACTTTGAAAACGCCCTTCAAAGAATTCCCGTTCGTAAACGGTAGTATCTTCAATA
Source organism: uncultured Candidatus Saccharibacteria bacterium (assembly GCA_964502795.1). Taxonomy (GTDB): domain Bacteria; phylum Patescibacteriota; class Saccharimonadia; order Saccharimonadales; family Saccharimonadaceae; genus UBA2112. Next base: position 2,648 of record CAZCYG010000025.1, read on the forward strand.
CAAAGAAGCATGCGATTGCCATTCCAACATTCAGCGCCCAGGCGCGGCATCTCATTCTAGAGTGTGGGCGTCAGGACTGGGGAGAAATTAACCCTGACATTTTCGGTGTTATCTTCCAGGGCGTCGTGGATCCAAGTCATCGTGACGAAAACGGTATGGACTACACGTCGGTCCCGAACATCATGAAGGTTATCCAGCCGCTCTTTCTGGACGGTCTAGACGAAGAGTACGACAAATACTTCGACAACGAGAAAAAACTCTGGGCACTGCTAGCTAGAGTGCAAAAAATTAAGGTGTTCGACCCTGCCTGTGGTAGTGGTAACTTTTTGATTATTGCCTACAAGGAGCTTCGTAAGCTACAGCACAAAATCATTGCGCGTATTGACCAGTTGCGACCAGCGGGGCTTATGGGTGGCTTACCTGACAATCAACTGATCAACATTCACAACTTCTACGGCATCGAGATTGATGACTTTGCGCACGAGCTTGCAGTACTATCACTGTTCCTTGCTAAGCACCAGATGAACCAAGAGTTTACACAGCAGTTTGGTAAAGCATTGAGTATTATTCCCCTCATTGACATACCAACGATTGTTCGTGACAACGCAGCGCGACTTGACTGGCAAAACGTATGTCCAAACGTTGGCCATACAATCACAGCAAGTGAACAAGGTTCCTTGTTTGAGATTGAAGGCGAACAAGCCGAGTTGCAACTCGGAGCTACAACTTATGATGAAATTTATCTGGTCGGCAATCCACCTTATAAAGGAGCGCGTCTACAGACAAGTGACCAAAAATCTGACTTCAAATCATATTTTGTTGAAGAAGATTATTCGGGAAATCTGGACTACATTGCAATTTGGTTTATTAAGGGCGCTCGTTATATTGAAGGTACAAAAGCAAAGTTGGCGTTTGTGTCTACCAACTCAGTCTCACAAGGTGAACATGTCGCCTTGATGTTCCCTAAGATCCTTAATCAAAATGTGGAAATTGGACTAGCTCATACTTCGTTTAAGTGGCAAAATTCTGCGCGTGACAACGCAGGAGTAACGGTCGTTGTTATTGGGCTACAAAAAAAACAAAAAGGTGAAAAGTACATTTATACAGATGGAATCAAATACGCGACTAGCCACATTAACGCGTATTTGTCGGCAAGCGCTGCAAATATTGTTTTCAAACGCAGCAAACCCCTGGCGAATATCCCAGAGATTGCCTTCGGTTCAATGCCTAATGATGGCGGAAATCTCATTCTAGATAAAGAGCAAAAGAAATCCCTTATTGCGACCAACCCTGCTAGTGAAGAATTTCTAAAGGAGTTTGTAGGAGCGGAAGATTACATTCATGATAAGCCGCGATATTGCCTCTGGATTCCCGCCAATAGAAGCGAAGAAGCAATGCAAATCCCGGAAATTGCCGAGCGAATCAATAGAGTCTTTGAACTTCGTAATACAAGCAAACGTAGCGCTACAAAAAAACTAGCCTCTACTCCATATAGTTTCGGAGAAGTGAGATACAGACCGACAAATTCCATTATAGTGCCTAGCGTTTCGAGCGAACGTCGCGAATACATACCTATGGGCTTCCTCGATAAGAACACGGTAATTTCTAATGCGGCAAATGCTATTTACGACGCCGAACCGTGGCTATTTTCCCTACTTGAAAGTAAAATGCATATGATTTGGATTCGTACAGTATGCGGTCAACTTGAAACACGCATCCGCTACTCGTCAACACTCGGGTACAACACCTTCCCGGTCCATACACTCACCGAAGATGAAAAAGATGCGCTAAATAAATCAGCCCGACGCATCCTCCTGGCACGCGCCAGTCACCCAGAAAAGACACTGGCCGACATGTACGACCCGAATAAAATGCCCGCCGACTTACGCGAAGCACATGATGAAAATGACCATCTTGTTGATCAGCTATATAAAAAAGGTGGATTCACCAATGACGAAGACCGCCTTGCCGCACTCTTTGCCCTATACGAACAAATGACCGCAAAGGAGAAAACAAAATGAACAATGACGATCAACAAAGATTAGTCATTTCCCTTGGCGTTATCGCAACTGCTATTGCCGCATATACTCTCGTTGGCACTGACAATATAGCATGGCTGCTTTTTAGGGCAGCGATAACCGTACAAGCAGTACTGGCCTTTCTGTATGTTCTTTACCTGGCTGGTAGCCTCAAGTTCAAAGGAAGTGGCTCATTATTTGATATAAGGATACCAGCAAAGATCGGTGCACTTTTCTATGACCAATCTGTAGAGTTGTTCTGGGCAACAATTTTCTCAGGCGGGTTACTTTTAGCTTATACGGCAATACCCGGCGAATGGCGAGCAAACTGGTTAATAATTAGTCTTGTCGCGCTGATCATTGCCGTACCACTGATAACAACTTTGATAAAACTGGTAACCGTTTTGAGCAGGAGAAAGAAAATATGAACGACAAGACATTGAACATTGTGGATGTAGCCTACGAAGCCGACGGTAGCAGCACCAAGCTGGACAACTACGGCATGCGCGAGATGCAGAAGCGTGCGTATGCCAAGCGAAACAGCCAGCACTTGCTCATCAAAGCACCGCCAGCATCTGGTAAATCACGCGCACTCATGTTCTTGGCGCTTGATAAGCTCGCTAATCAGGGTAAGAAAAAAGTCATCATCGCGGTCCCGGAGCGTTCAATTGGCGCGAGTTTTGCCGATACCGACCTCACCGGGCAAGGGTTCTTTGCGGATTGGCATATTGATGACCGTAATAACCTAACGAATGAAGATGGCGACACCGATAAAAGCAAAGTTGCTGCATTTATGCGCTTCATGGATAGTGATGACCAAATCCTGTTGTGCACACATGCAACGCTCCGCTTTGCATTTGAAAACATCCCGGCCGATAAGTTCAATGATACCGTGCTTGCGATCGACGAATTTCACCACGCCAGCACAAGCGAATCATCACGCCTAGGCCAGCTCCTGCACGATGTCATGAACGGCTCGAACGTACAGATTATCGCTATGACCGGTTCATACTTCCGTGGAGATGCAGTTCCGATCCTCACAGCCGAAGACGAAGCCGACTTTGACAAGGTCACCTACACATACTACGAACAGCTCAATGGCTACACGTACCTAAAGACACTCGGTATCGGCTATCACTTCTATACCGGCAACTACCTGGACCAAGGTGCACTTAGTGAAGTGCTCGACACCAGCAAAAAGACCATCGTTCACATTCCGAACGTAAACAGTAAGGAGTCGACGTTGGTCGGCAAACTCGAAGAAGTTCAGCGTATCTATGACATTATCGGTACTTGGGTCCGTAAAGACGAAAGCGGCTTGGATATTATTGCAACTGCAGACGGCCGCGAGCTAAAAGTGGCGAATCTTGTAAACGACGAAAAGACCCACCGCGACAAGTTATCACGCTACCTTTCAGAAAAGGCCCGAAACGACATCGCAGCTGTTGATATTATCATTGCGCTTGGAATGGCCAAAGAAGGCTTTGACTGGCCCTACTGTGAACACGCCCTGACGATTGGCTATCGCAGCAGTTTAACTGAAATCGTACAGATCATTGGCCGTGCGACACGTGACAGCTACAACAAGACGCACGCCCAGTTCACGAACCTCATCGTGCAGCCGAATGGTACTAACGAAGACATCACAGTGAGCGTTAATAATATGCTCAAAGCGATCACTGTGTCATTGCTAATGGAACAAGTTCTTGCACCGAACTTTACCTTTACGCCGCGACCAAAAGAGCCTCGCGAAGCAAATCCTGGTGAGATTTTTGTCAAAGGTCTTAAAAAACCACCAACCGAAAAAGTAAAGAAAGTCATTCAAAGTGACCTCGAGGACCTCACGGCCGCAGTTCTGCAAAGCGATAAAATTCAAAAGCTCGCAGCCAAGGGAGTCACTGGTGAGGCCGTCAAACACGAACAATCAAGAATTATTCGTGAACGACACCCGGACATGAACGAAGAAGAGGTCGAGGTGACACGGCAATACCTAGCCGCTAACATTGCCATGAAGACCGCTGAAATTGTGACCGGCAAAGGCGGTACTGCAAAAGACGAAAATAACAAGTTCATAAAAATAGCGAATAAATTTGTCAAAATCGACGAGCTTGATATCAACCTGATCGATTCAATCAACCCATTCCATCATGCATTTGAAGTCATCTCTAAGCGCGTCGGAGCAAATACGTTCAAAATCATCCAGGATACCATTGCTGGTAGTCGGATCGATATGAAGGTTGAGGACGCACTTGCACTGGTGCCACAAATTAAAGCCTTTGTAGTGGCCCACAATGGCAAGCTCCCATCGCTCCACACTGATGATGCGAATGAGAAGCACTTAGCGCAGGTACAGGCCTTTCTGACGGCCCAGCGCGCCAAATGGGAGCGCGAGAAGATCCGACGCCAAGCTGAATCGGGAGAAACGCAGTAGTGGAGTACTTTGAAGAGCTGTCGGCGCTGTTTGAGAGCGAAGACGCCGACATGTTCAAGCCAAAGCCTAAAAAGCACGTTGCAGCATCCGACGATAGGCTTATAGACTCTTTCGGTGAGATTACTTTATTTGTACGAGAATACGGTCGTCTGCCAAATGCCGACGCTGATGATATGCAAGAAGCGATCCTTGGCACTCGACTAAACGCTATACGGTACGACAAGAAAAAGGTCGAAGCGCTCGAAGAATACGACGAGCTCGGACTACTTGAGCTTGATAAAGCACCGGAGAGCCTTGAGGAGTTGTTTGAAGACGATAAAGGGCTATTTGGTGAAGATGTTGACATTTTTAGTGACGGACCAGGCAAGGTACTGAGTCGTGCGCCACGGCCAGTTGAAGACAGAGCCGAACGTAAACCGGTTACTGATTTCGATTCTCTCTTCAAAACAGGATTTATTCAGCAGCAGCAATTGCTGGCAGATGGTAAGCGTAGACTGGTTCGATATGCCGGAGTTGAAGACCTCACGCTTGGCGGATACTACATACATGATGGCCAGATGCTCCGCATTGTTGACGAAACCGAGAAAAAGCGCGTATATGATCGCAATAAAGAACGCTTCAGGGTAGTGTACGAAAACGGCACCGAGTCAAACATGTATCGGCGCTCCCTTTCGCAGCGTTTACGTGAGGACGGATACACCATAGTGGACGCAGACTATATCCCAGTATCGGAAGATGATTCTACTGTTGGCCATATTTACATCCTGCAATCACTCAGTGAAGATCCGAAGATCACCACAATAGCTAATCTGCACAAAATTGGCGTAACAACCGGTAGTGTAGCAAATCGCATCAAAAACGCTGCATCCGACCCTACCTACCTCATGGCACCAGTGAAAGTTATTGAAGACTATCGACTGACTGGCGAATATAATCCGCAGAAAGTCGAAGACCTGATACATCAAATTTTTGGACATGCAAAAGTGGATTTGCAGATCGTTGATGCGACCGGCTCTCTTTATACACCGCAGGAGTGGTACTCAGTCCCAATAGATGCAATCCTAGACGCCGTTGAGTTAATAGCTAGCGGTGAAATTGTGGACTACCATTACGACTCGACGACTCAAAGCATTGTGGAGAATTAATATGGCCAATAAGATTTCAAAGATAACTAGGCGCGCTATTTTTGAAATTTTAGACACGTATATGGCTGATAACTTTTATGGCAGGCTTGATGAAGTTGATTTCTGGGAGAGGATATTTAATTTAGAAAAACTACCATCTACCGACAGCCGTTACGAAAATATGAAAGGCGATCTTTGGCAGCATCGAGTAAATAACTACG